>JBCNOP010000239.1:0-7799 GCA_039593775.1 Pseudoduganella sp. | reverse complement strand
CCAATTTCGATAACTTTAATTCCCTGCAACGGACCCGCCATTTTGCCCACTCCTCTTGCAATTACATTATCATTAGCGCCAAGCCAATCATTCTAACCGGAGGCGAAAAATGCTGTACAAGGGAAGCTGCCACTGCGGCAATGTGAAGTTCGAGGCAGAAGGCAATATCGAAGGCCTGGTAGCCTGCAACTGCTCCATCTGCCAGCGCAAAGGCGCATTGATGTGGTTCATTCCTCGCACCAGCCTGAAACTGCTGACGCCGGAGGAAGACCAGGCAACCTACGTTTTCAACAAGCACGTGATCAAGCACCGTTTCTGCCCGAAGTGCGGCATCCATACCTACGGCGAAGGCACAGCGCCAAATGGCGGTGAAATGGCCGCCGTTAATGCCCGCGTGCTGGAAGACATTGAACTGGACAGCTACCCGGTCCAGCATTACGACGGTCGCAAACTTTAAGGAGCCAACATGGCACAAGAACTCGTTTTCGACAGCCAGACCCAATCCGCCAAAGACTGGGCATTCTGGCTTTACCTCGGCCACGGCTTGAGCGTGTTCTTCACGCTCGGCGCCGCGTCCTTTATTCCGCTGATCCTGAATTACGTCAAACGCGACGACAGCGCCGGCACCTTCGTCCACAGCCACCACGGCTGGATGATCCGATCGTTCTGGTGGTACCTGGTCTGGATCGCTGTCGGCTGGATGCTATTCATCACCATCTTCGGCATCCCTCTCGCATGGATGGTCTGGGTTGGTGCCTGGCTGTGGAAGATTTACCGCCTGATTCGCGGCATCTCGGCCCTCAACAGCAACGTCCCAGTCGGCAATTCATAAGGTGCGCAAGAAGGCCACCAAGTCGGCCTTCTCTGCCGCTGTCAGCTTCGTCTCGAGGATCAGGTTGAAGAATTCCACCGTATCCTCGAGTGTCAGCAGACGCCCATCATGCAGGTAAGGCGGCGACTCCTTGATTCCCCTTAGCGGAAAGGTCTTGATCGGGCCATCGCCCACCATCATTGCGCCCTTCACTTCATGCGGCTTGAAGAAGCGTTCCGTGTGCAGGTTGTGCATCATGTTGTCGCTGAAGTGCGGCGGCGTATGGCAGGTGACGCATTGGGCCTTGCCGAAGAAGAGCGCCTGGCCGCGCAACTCCTGTTCGTTTGCCTTGCGCGGATCGAGCTTGCCGGTGACACCCAGCTTGGGGGCTGGCGGGAAATCGAGCAATTCCTGGAATTCGGCCATGAAGTGCACCTGGCTGCCGCGCTCCAACACGTTGACGCCCTTCTTGGTCGCGATCACAGGGTCGCCGTCGAAGTAGGCGGCGCGTTGCTCGAACTCGGTGAAGTCTTCGACCGACTTCAATGCGCGCTGCGAGCCGAATAGGCGCTGCAAGTTTACGCCGCGCAGCGATGGCGTATCAATGCGGTGCCGGAATGCCTGCGGCCGCGCGTCGCCTGCCAGGTGGGTCGATGCGTTGGTATGGCCGTTCGCGTGGCAGTCAAAGCAGGTGACGCCGCGGCTTGGCCGCTCCGAGCGCCGGTCTTCGGTCTGGTTGAATTGCTGCTGCGGGAATGGCGTCAGCAGGAGCCGCAAACCCTCCAGCTGCTTCGGGTTCAGGATGCCGTTGAACATCTGGTGAAAGTTATCGATGGTCAGCAGCTTGCCCTTCGATACATCGCCCAGGTCCGGGCGCGTAGTCAGGAAAATTGGCGCGGGAAATTCCGGCAGCAGGTGGTCGGGGAAGTCGAACGCCAGGTCGAAGCGATTCAGGTCGCGCTGTTCCTGCTTCTTGATTTCATCGATGTGAAACTGCGGGAACAGCATGCCACCTTCGGGATGATTCGGGTGCGGCAGCGGCAGGAAGCCTTGCGGATACAGGCCCTTTTCGCGGATTTCATCCGGACTCATAGCGCCCAACTTGTCCCACGTTGTACCACGTGGCAGCTTGACCCGAATGCCCTCCTGCACTGGCTTGCCACGGAACATGGTGACGCCGTTCGCGGGGCGGTTCGACAAGTCATACCGGCTTTCAAGGAAGGCCGCCTGCTCCCGCATCAGCCCTGCCCGCGCCGCCTTCATCCTTTCGAAAGTAGTCTGGAAATCTTCCTTCGCCACCACGGGCATATAACTGGTTGGCGGCGCCGCAGAAATCAAACACGTAGCGCCACACAGCACGGCGCCTGCTGCAATCTTTAGAATTTGCATGACGGTCTCCCCTGCTTGATGTCCGACCAATGTAAGCAAGCATGGAAGATCGATCAATACGCGCACGCCATTGTATTGATCTATCGCATAGATAGCTGACTAGCTACATAGTTGCCAATGCGCGCCCGATGTCTGCGATCAGGTCTTCGGGATCTTCAAGGCCGATGTTGAAGCGGACCAGGGTGCCCTTTTCTTTCCAGTTCTTGCGCATGGCGTGGATGCGGTATGGAATGCACAGGCTGTGCGCGCCTCCCCAGCTATAGCCAATCCCGAACAGCTTGAGCGAATCGACGAAGCGGTCGGTTTGCTCTTCAGTGTATTTCTCGTCGAACAGCACGGAGAACAGGCCACCGGCGCCGGTGAAATCGCGCTTCCAGTTTTCGTGGCCGGGGCAGTCGTCGAAGGCGGGGTGCAGAACCTTGCGGATTTCCGGGCGGACTTTCAGCCAGCTCGCCACTTTGCGGGCCGATGCATCGTGCGTCTCGAAGCGGATTTTCAGCGTGGGCAGGTTGCGCAACACAAGGTATGTGTCGTCAGCGCTGACGCCCATCCCGAGGCGCATGTGAGCCATGCTGAGGCGCTCGTGCAACAGCGGGTCACGCGTGACCAATGCGCCCATCAGCACGTCAGAGCCACCGGACTGGTATTTGGTCAGCGCCTGCATCACGATGTCGACGCCAAGGTCGAAGCCCCGCAGGGCCAGGCCGGCGGACCAGGTGTTGTCGAGCGCGACCAGCACGCCTTTCTGTTTCGCTGCGTCACAGATGGCGCGCAGGTCGGGGACTTCCATGGAGACCGAGCCGGGGGCTTCGGTCCAGATCAGCCTTGTGTTGGGCTGAATCAGTTCTGCGATGCCGGCGCCGATCATCGGGTCGTACAGGCGTGCGGTGATGCCGAAATCGGCGGTCAGCCATTTGCCGAGGTCGCGGTTGGGGCTGTACACGTTGTCGGGCAGCAGGACATCGTCGCCGGATTTCAGCAGTGCGAAGTCGCACATGGCGATAGCGGCGAGACCGCTGGGGGCTAGCAGGCAGTGAGTGCCGCCTTCGATTTCAGCCAGGCGGGCTTCCAGCGTGAAGGTGGTGGGAGTGCCGTGCAGGCCGTAGGTGTAGGCGTTCTTTTCTTTCCAGTCGCCGGAACGCATGGCGGCGACGTTCTTGAACAGGACGGTGGACGCGTGGTGGATTGCGCTGGGAAAGGCGGCGAAACCTTCGGGCGGCAGATAGTCCGTGTGGATGATTTGGGTTTGGAGGTGCTTTTTGGTCATGAAGGCTATTCTAACCAAAACCCGGTAAACCGGGGTCTGACCCGCAGGGTCAGACCCCAGGTGTGCGAAGGCCGCAAAAGCCTCGAACCCAAACCCGCGGCCGCCGAGCAGACGGGGTCTGACCCTGCGGGTCAGACCCAGGTTTACCGGTTTTACTGCGCCTCGCCCCAAAGGTCGTGCGCGTCGGCGGTAGTGATCTCTACGTCATAGAACTGCCCAACCGCCAGCTTCTTCTTCGGATCAAACGGACGCTTGACATGAACAACGCCGTCGATCTCAGGAGCATCAGCGGCGCTGCGGCCAATTGCGCCGCTCGGCGTTAGCTCATCGATCAGCACCTTCACGGTCTTGCCAACCTTCGCCTTCAGTCGATTGCGGGAAATATCTTCCTGCAGCAGCATCACACGGCCACGGCGCTCCTCGCGCACTTCATCCGGCACTGGGTTCGGCAGTTCATTCGCGGTAGCACCTTCCACCGGCGAATAAGCAAAGCAACCCAGGCGATCAATCTGCGCTTCCTTCAGGAAGTCCAGCAGGTACTCGAATTCCGCCTCGGTCTCGCCAGGGAAGCCAGCGATGAAGGTCGAGCGAATCACCAGCTCAGGATTCATCTCGCGCCATTTCAGGATGCGTTCCAGGTTTTTCTCGCCGGAAGCCGGGCGCTTCATGCGCTTCAGCACATCAGGATGCGCGTGCTGCAGGGGCACGTCCAGGTAAGGCAGGATATGGCCATCGCCCATCATCGGGATGATTTCATCCACATGCGGGTATGGATAAACGTAGTGCAGGCGCACCCACGCGCCATACTGCTTGGCCAGCTCGCCCAGGGCCTGGGTCAGCTGGGTCATGTGGGTCTTCACCGGACGGCCATTCCAGAAACCGGAACGGAACTTCACGTCCACGCCGTAAGCGGAAGTGTCCTGCGAAATCACCAGCAGTTCCTTCACGCCGGCCTTGAACAGGTTCTCGGCTTCCAGCATCAGTTCAGCGATCGGGCGCGACACCAGGTCGCCGCGCATCGAAGGGATGATGCAGAACGAGCAGCGGTGGTTGCAGCCTTCGGAAATCTTCAGGTAAGCGTAGTGCTTGGGGGTCAGCTTGATGCCCTGAGGCGGCAGCAGGTCGATGAACGGCTCATGTGGCTTAGGCAGGTGGGTATGCACCTGGGCCATCACCTCGCCCACGGCGTGCGGGCCGGTCACAGCCAGCACCTTCGGGTGCACTTTCTGGATGATGTCGTCGCCGTCCTTGTCCTTCTTGGCGCCCAGGCAGCCGGTCACAATGACCTTGCCATTTTCAGCCAGCGCTTCGCCAATGGCGTCCAGCGATTCCTGCACGGCGGCATCGATGAAGCCGCAGGTATTCACGATCACGAGGTCGGCGCCGTCGTAGGACTTGGCGGTTTCGTAGCCTTCAGCGCGAAGCTGGGTCAGGATCTGTTCGGAGTCGACCAGCGCCTTTGGGCAGCCAAGGGAGACAAAACCTACTTTTGGAGCTGGTGCGCCGTCGGCGGGAGTGATGCGGGTGATTTGCTTGGATTGCATGGCAGAAAGCTGATGATGATTCAGGGCAATCCACCATTATAGCAAAAACAGTGCCGTAAAAAATGGGGTACGTCCCCATTTTTTACGGCCCATTTTTTGCTTACTTTTTATCTGTTGGCGGTGCAGCAAACGGGAAGCTGCCGAAGATATTCTTGCTCTGATTCTGCATTTGCTCCTGCATTTGCACAAACAGGCTCTTCGACTGGTCGATGTAGTTATTCATCATGCCCTGCATGATAGGCGCTTGCACATTCATAAACTGCGTCCACATTTCGGGGCTGAAGGTTTTGCCATCGAAAGTTGCGGCGCCCTGCGTAAATTTGCGCTGGATGTCGGTAAATGCCTGGATATTCTTCTCCAGGTAAGAGCCCATCATGCCCTGCATTGCATGGCCGTAGAAACGGATGATTTGTGCCAGTACGTCGGTAGAGAACATCGGGACGCCACTCGCTTCCTCTTCCAGGATGATCTGGAGCAGAATGCTGCGGGTCAGGTCTTCATTAGTCTTGGCGTCAACGACGGTAAATTCCTCGGCATCGAGCACGAGTTGTTTCACGTCCGTCAGGGTAATGTAGGAACTGGTCTGGGTATCGTAAAGACGGCGATTTGGGTATTTCTTAATCAAACGTTCAGTACTTTTTTTTGCACTACTCATCGCTGTGTCCCGTTGATAATATTTGCAAGCCCATTATAGGGCGAAAAAAAAGCTTTTGGCACGACAATATTGCATTGCAACTTAACGTTACCAAAAATCAATCAGCCTTAGCCTTAACATAACGTCCAGGTGCTGGCTCGATTGGCTCATATTTCGCGTTGCCGAGCTTGCTGCGCGCCTTCACGTCCTTGCCGCCATTTGCCGCCAGGAACTCCGACCACTCGCCCCACCAGCTTCCAGGGTGCTCCGTCGCGCCGTTGAACCACTCTTCGTGCGAGGCGGGACGGGCGTCGTTGGTCCAATAGCTTCGCTTTTTCTTGGCGGCAGGGTTGATCACGCCGGCGATGTGGCCGGATGCGCCCAGGATGAACTTGTTCAGCTCTGGATTCTTATTGTTCAGTATCCGGGTCGACAGGTAGGCCGAATTCCACGGAACGATATGGTCTTCGCGTGAGGCATAGATGAAGGCCGGCGCATGGATCTTCGACAAATCGACTTTTTCGCCCGCCACGGTCAGCTTGCCTGGGACTTTCAGGCTGTTTTCCAGGTAAGTGTTGCGCAGGTACCAGCAGAACATCGGGCCCGGCAGGTTGGTCGAGTCCGAATTCCAGTACAGCAGGTCGAACGGCGGCGGCTCGTTGCCCTTCAGGTAGTTCGACTGCACGTAGTTCCACACCAGGTCGTTCGGACGCAGGCTGGAGAAGGTGCTTGCCAGGTCGCGCCCCGGCATCAGCCCACCGGATTTCAGGGTCTGTTCACGCAGTTGAACCTGTGGCTCGTCGACGAATACGTTCAATACGCCGGTGTCGCTGAAGTCCAGGAAGGTAGTCAGCAGGGTAATGCCGGCCGCCGGCTGTTCGCCGCGCGCCGCCAGCACGGCCAGCGCAGTCGACAGCAAAGTACCGCCGACGCAGAAGCCCAGTACGTTCAGCTTGTCCTGCTTGGTGATCTCGCGGGCGATGTTGATCGCGTTGATCGCACCTTTTTCGATGTAGTCGTCCCAGGTGGTATTCGCCAGCGACTGGTCCGGGTTGCGCCAGGAGACCAGGAACACGGTATTGCCCTGCTCCACCGCATACCGCACCAGCGAATTCTCCGGCTGCAGGTCCAGGATGTAATACTTGTTGATGCAAGGCGGCACCATCAGCAGCGGGCGCTCGTGTACGGTCTTGGTCAGCGGTGTGTACTGGATCAGCTGGAACAGCTCGTTCTCATACACCACCTGGCCCTCGGTCGTGGCCAGGTTGCGGCCCACTTCGAACGCTTTTTCGTCAGACAGCGAGATATGGCCCTTCTGGATGTCGCCCAGCAGGTTCGCCAGCCCCTTGGTTAGGCTCTCGCCCTTGGTTTCGATCAGTTTTTGGTGCGCTTCCGGGTTCGTAGCCAGGAAGTTGGCCGGCGACATGGCATCGACGACCTGCTGCACCGCGAAGCGGATTTTCTGTTTCTGGTGCGGGGTTGCTTCAACGGCTTCCGCCATTTGCATCAGGAATTTGCTGTTTAGCAGGTATGATGCCGCATTGAACGCGGACACCGGATTGCCCTGCCAGGCTTCGGACGAAAAGCGGCGATCCTTCAGGGCCGGCGCTTTACCGGCCAGGAAGTCCTGCCACAGCGCACCGAACTCGCCCATGTATTCGTTTCGCAGCTGCTCCATCACCTCCGGGCGGACGGTAGCACCTGCATCGCGCAGCAGTGCGGCGCCTGGGACAGCATCCATTTCCGGCATCATCTTGAACCAGGATTGCCATTGGTTGGGATCACTGATTTGCGCCATCCATGCGTTTGCGAAGGCTTGCGGGTCGGGCATGTTCATTGTTGAGTCCATTCAGAATTTAAAAAGACTACTTATGTTGATTGTTGCTGTTGCCTGGCTCTACGTCACAATACTGATGGCTTTCACGGAACCTACCGTGGTCGCCGGCATGATGACTTTCCTGCTGTATGGCGTGTTGCCATTGGGAATACTATTTTATCTAACAGGCGGCAAACGCCGCAAACGCAAACGGGCAGCCGAAGCCGCCCGTCGCGATGAACCACCTACTCCTTGATCCAGATCAAAGTCGCCTGCCTTCCGGTGACCTTGTCCCTGCGGTAGGAATAGAAGCGGCTGGCGTCGGTGACAGTGCATAA
>JBCNOP010000238.1:0-7819 GCA_039593775.1 Pseudoduganella sp. | reverse complement strand
CTGATGACGCTTGCATTGGTGTCGGCTGTGGCTGACAACCTGCGTCTGCGCCGCAAATTGCGCGAATCGCGACGCCGCGGTTGACAGGCCTGCGCGCTGGCGCGGAGAATGGCTGCTCCACAACCCTGCTGGATAGGAGGATGCCATGAAGCTCCGTCGTGTCGCGCAGTACCTGGTTGTTGCGGGATGTACCCTGGCTGGCGCTGCCTTCAGTGCTGCGCCGGAAAAGAAAAAGGCCGCCGCGCCGCCTGATGAGAAGGCGGCGATGGAGATGATGTCCAAGGCCGCCACGCCGGGCGAGGCGCATAAGAAGCTGGATGCATTGGCCGGCAAATTCACGGTCAAGTCAAAAATGTGGATGGACCCATCCAAACCACCTGAAGAAACCGAGGGCTCCACGGAACGCAAGTGGATCATGGGGAACCGTTACCTGCAGGAGAACTACCAGGGCAAGTTCATGGGCCAGCCCTTCGATGGCATGGGCATCCAGGGCTATGACAACGTGACGAAGAAATACTTCGGCAGCTGGATCGATTCCGGCGGCACTGGCATGACGCTGGCCCATGGCGCCATGACCGGCAACACCATCAAATACAAGGGCATGATGTCCGACCCGATGAGCGGCAAGGAAATCCCATACACCATGAGCGTCGCTATCACGGACAACGACAACCACAAGCTGGAAATGTGGGGGCCCGGCCCGAATGGCAAGGACATGAAGTGGATGGAGATGAACTACACCCGCGTCAAATAGGAAAGCTGGAAGCTGGACGCCAATACTGCTGCGCCGCCGTACGTATGGCGGTGCTCAGTATGTCCAGTGCGCCGGTTCTCCATCGGTGGAAATAGAAATCGACGTCGTTTGAGCGACTCATACCCGTGACTACTGCATTAACCATCTTCCAGGGGCGGGCAGGCGACCACAATGACCTGGCAATTCCTGGCGCCAGGTCCGTCGGCGAACACCTCGGCAAGCTACTCGATCTGACGCCTGTGACCATTGGCATCCCGGAACCGGCACTGAGCACGGATTGGCGTACAGAGCTGAACCATGCGCTGCCAACCCTGCATAAGCTTCAGCGGCATTTCAGGAAAGTCGTTGCAAGGGGCGACAAGGCGCTTTCCGCGACGAGCCGGTGCGCCGTTTCACTTGCCACGCTGCCCGTCATATCGGCCTTGCACGAAGATGTCTGCATCGTGTGGTTCGACGCTCATGCCGACTTGAATACGCCGGTCTCAACGACGAGCGGATATCTCGGCGGATTGGCTCTATCTGGCCCGGCAGGGTTGTGGGACTCAGGGCTTGGTGCTGGAACCGCTCTTGAAGACATTGTCCTGGTGGGACAGCGCGACCTGGACCCGTTTGAAGTGGACCTTATTCAATCCGGCAAGGTGTGCCACATCCCGCCGGGGGCGGGCCTGGCAGAAAAGCTCCGCCAGGCTATCGCGGGCAGGCCAGTGTATGTCCATCTGGACTGCGATGTGCTGGAGCCGGGCATTGTTCCGACCGACTACGTGCATCCGAACGGACTGGATCTCGAGGACTTGCACAGCGCCTGCGAAGTCCTCGCGGAGGGCGAAGTCGTTGGGCTGGAGATTGCCGAATTCCAGAACTCCTGGGGCGTTGATGGCTCGCCAGTTTCGCCGGAGCCGCTTATCCGGTCACTGTTGCCGATCTTGCGGAAGTTTGGTCAACTCGCTTGAAGTGGTGTGCGGTTTGCGACTTCAAGCAGGATGCCCCAATCGGTGCGGCAGTAAAAGCCCGGACCGCCGCGCATCTGTTGCACTGGCGAAAGACCCGCCGCGCCAGCGGCTTCCAGTTCCGCGTGTTTAGCAATGACTGTGCTGGCGTCGTCGACGAGGAAGCCGATGTGGAAAGTCTTGGGGTAGCTGGGCTCTTCGCAGCGCGTGAGCACGAGCACCACACCGCCATCGCCGGCCAGCACAGCCATGCCGTGATTGCCTTTGGCCTGCAGCAGGGTGAAGCCGAAATGGCGCGACAGGAAAGCGGAAGCCGCCGCCACATCGGGCACGGACAAGTCGAGGTGATTCAATTGCATGTTGACTCCATGGTTGGTGGGCCCAACGGGAGTGCCTCTGAGGATCGATCGGCCACGGCCCGACGAGCCCGAGACGCATTGCGCCGGGATCGTCGTGGGTTCTCATGCAAGACTGCGCACGGAGCAGAGCTCTCCGGGGAGGAGAGGGACCGGGCTTACCTTGAACCGGTCCTGCCTTTTTCGACAGGCCGGATCATATCACGACATTAGCTGCGGCCAAGGCGTGGCGTGCGGCGTGCCGTTAGGGCGGAGGGTTCGGCGTCGACGCGGAACACGCCAACCGCCTGCAGCAGCGCGGCCGACTGTTGCTGCATGCTGGCCGCTGCGGCGGCAGCCTGTTCCACCAGCGCGGCGTTCTGCTGCGTCACTGCGTCCATTTGCGAAATCGCTTCATTGACCTGCGCGATGCCGGCGCTCTGTTCGTTGGAGGCGGTGCTGATTTCGTTGATCACCTGG
The DNA here is from genome assembly GCA_039593775.1 of Pseudoduganella sp. GTDB lineage: Bacteria > Pseudomonadota > Gammaproteobacteria > Burkholderiales > Burkholderiaceae_D > Rugamonas. The sequence goes on along the minus strand of JBCNOP010000238.1, from coordinate 5,303 downwards.
CGTACGCGGTGCACGCTCTCCACCACTTCCTGCATGGTGCTGCCGGCCTGCGCCACCAGCGAATTGCCGATGCCGACCGTTTCCACCGACGCGCCGATCAGGTCCTTGATCTCCTTGGCCGCCGCCGCACTGCGCTGCGCCAGGTTGCGCACTTCCGATGCCACGACCGCAAAGCCGCGGCCCTGTTCACCGGCACGTGCCGCCTCCACCGCTGCATTCAGCGCCAGGATATTGGTCTGGAACGCAATGCCATCGATCACGCTGATGATGTCGACGATCTTGCGCGAAGAGCTGTCGATGGAAGCCATCGTCTCGACCACCTGCGACACCACGGCGCCGCCTTTCTGCGCCACTTCCGAAGCATTGGCCGCCAGCTCGTTGGCGGTACGCGCATTGTCTGCATTCTGCTTCACGGTCGAAGTCAGTTCTTCCATCGATGCAGCGGTTTCCTCCAGCGAGCTTGCCTGGCTTTCGGTGCGTGCCGACAGGTCGCTGTTGCCGGCTGCGATCTCGCTCGATGCGGTGGCGATGGTATCGGTGGCCGTGCGCACCGAGCTGACGATGCGTGCCAGGTCATCGCGCATGCCCTTCAGTGCATTGACCATGCTGCTGTTGTCATCGCGCTTGACGTCGATCGGCACGGTCAGGTCGCCGCCGGCAATGCTGCGTGCGATCGAAGAAGCGTAATCGGGTTCGCCGCCCAACTGGCGCAGCATGCCGCGTGCGATGAACACGCCGATGCCGAGCAGCACAGCAGCCAGCACGACTGCGCCTGCAGCGAAGGTGACAGCGCGTCCGCGCACGGTGGCATCGACGGTGTCGACGTAGACGCCGGAGCCGAGGATCCAGCCCCATGGCTCAAACCCTTTGACGAAGGAAACCTTCTGCACCGGCTTGTCGCTGCCAGGCTTCGGCCACATGTAGTCGACCGGCCCCGCACCTGCTTTCTTGACTACGTTGACGAATTCGACAAACAGGTGTTTGCCGGTCGGGTCCTTGTTGGCGCTGAGGTCTTTGTTGTCGAGCTCAGGTTTGATCGGGTGCATGATCATCTTCGGCTGCATGTCATTCAGCCAGAAATATTCGTTGTTGCCATATCGCAACACCTTGATCGCTTCCATCGCCTTCTTCTGCGCTTCAGCGCGGGGCAGGGCGCCACTGGCTTCCTGCTTTTGGTAATAGTCCAGCACACCGTAAGCCGTTTCAACGGCCTGCCGCACATTGCTTGTTCTTTCCTCAAGGATGAGGGTGCGCTCTGAAATGAGGAAGATGGCGGTGAGGATGATGATGCCGAGGATGGCGCCGGCATTCAGCACGGCCAGTTTCTTGGCAATGCTCATCGACTGCGTGAAGTTCATGGTTGTCTCCAGCTAAAACGATCCTTTTTGTGAAGCCAGCATGGCACGCTCCGCAGAAAAAGAAAAGGCCCTCCGTGGAGGGCCTTGACTTGGGTTTGTATTTTTATTTAGAGCGTTTTGCTGCGCTCTGGTCGCGAATCGTGCGGAACTCGGAGTCACTCGACCAGTTCGGCCAGTCCTTCGATTCGGCCAGGTCGCGGCCCAGGCTGTACAGCACGCCCAGATCGCGCGCCATGCCGGTGAACGGCCACTTGGCGTCCCACTCGTCCGAAGGCTGGTGGTAGTTGTTGTTGGTGTAGGCTTCCTGTGCCGCTTTGCCTGCGGCCACGCTGCCTTGTTCCCAGTCTTCGCCGGAATCGAGCGAGAACGCAGGCACGCCGCGCTTGGCCATCGGGAAGTGGTCGGAGCGGAAGAAGTACCCGGCTTCGGTGTGCGGGTCAGGCGTGTAGCTCACGTTGATCGCTTTAAACTTGGCAATCAGCATATCCAGCAAGTCCAGCTTGGCGCTGCCGGAAATGGTGAAGTTGCGCGCCGGGCCGTATGGGCTCAGTGCATCCATATTGATCATGCCGACAGTGGTGGCCAGCGGGTAGACCGGGTTGGCAGCGTAGTACTCCGATCCGAGCAAGCCTTTTTCTTCCGCCGTCACGGCCAGGAAGACCACGCTGCGCTTGGGTGCCGGCGCCTTGCCGTAGGCGCGTCCCAGTTCCAGCAGGGCGGCGATGCCGGTGCCGTTGTCGATGGCGCCGTTGTAGATCTTGTCGCCTTTGGCGTCAGGCAGGCCAACGCCGAGGTGGTCCCAGTGGCCACTGTAGATCACGGTTTCGTTCGGCGCCGTCGTGCCTTCGCGCACCGCAATCACGTTCTTCGACTTGATTACTTGTGCATCCACCGCGTAGTGGGCCGACAGACTCACGCCTTTCAGTTCCACCGGCTTGAACTCGCGCGTTTGCGCCTGCTTCTTGAGTGCGTCGAAATCGAGGCCGGCGCGCTTGAACAGGTCAGCGGCGACGTCGCGCTGGATCCATGCTTCCATCGGCGCGTGCGACTTGCCTGGTTCCTTGCGGACGATGTCGTACATCACGTTGGTGTTGGAGTTCTTGACCGTCGCCCAGCCGTAGGAAGCAGGTGCGGTTTCGTGCACGATCAGCGTGCCGATTGCGCCCTGGCGTGCCATTTCCTCATACTTGTAGGTCCAGCGGCCGTAGTAGGTCATGGCCTTGCCGCCGAATTCGCCTTCGCCGGTTTCGAAGTCCGGGTCGTTGATCAGCACCACGGCCAGCTTGCCCTTCAGGTTCACGCCTTTGAAGTCGCTCCATTTGCGCTCGGGTGCGGTCACGCCGTAGCCGACGAACACCAGCGGGGCTTTGTCGAAGTCAACGCGCTTGGCGCCATTCATTGCAGCGCGCACGGCCACCTGCTCGCCTTGCGCGAACGGGATATTGTCCTTGCCGGCGTGCGCGTTCAGCATTACCGGGCCTTTGATTTCGAAACGGCCCAGCGGCACTTCCTGGTACCAGCTACGCTTGCCCTTCACCAGGTCACCGCCCGGCTTCAGGCCGGCCGCCTCGAATTGCTTGGCGATGTATTCAACGGTCTTTACCTCTCCGGCGGTGTTCGGGCCGCGGCCTTCGAATTCGTCGGATGCCAAAACTTTAACGTCCTGCGACAGGCGCTGCGGATCGATCTTGGGCACGTTCTGCGCTTGTGCTGCGGCTGCAGCCAGCAGCACGGTGGCCAGCATGGAATGTTTCACTGCTTACCTCCTGGTTGGGGTGAATGGATCTAAAACCCGGCAAGTATCGGCCTTGCGGGGCTGCAGGTCAATTGCCCGGCCCTTATGTAACTTAGTGTTGCTCGTTGGGCCTTGGCGCACACGCGCCGCGGTGGCTGCGGCATACTGCCGGAAGTATTTTTTGAGCGGAGTTATTACATGAAACGCACTATCCTCGGTGGCTTGATTGTTGGCCTGGCATGTTCGCACGCATGGGCGGCGGAACTGAGTTCTGGCATCGATGCTGCCGGCATCGACCAGCAGGTCCGCGCGCAGGACGACTTTTTCCGCTACTCCCAGGGCAAGTGGCTGAGCGGCGTCGAGATCCCGGCTGATCGATCGAGCTGGGGTGCGTTCAATGTGGCGCAGGAAAACGTTGAAGGCCAGGTGCGTTCCATTATCGAAAAGGCGGAACAGGACAAGGCGCGCAAGCCAGGCTCCGATGCGCAAAAGATCGGCGATTACTACGCCAGCTTCATGGATGAAGCGCGGCGCAATGCCCTGGGCCTGAAGCCGTTGAAGGCGGAGCAGGCGCGCATTGCCGCCTTGTCCGATAAGAAGGACATTGGCGCACTGGTGGCGCACCTGAACCGCATTGATGCCGGCGGCCCGCTCGACATGAGCGTGCGGCAGGATGCGAAGGATTCGACGCGCTATGTGGTGGGCATCCGCCAGTCCGGCCTGGGCTTGCCGAACCGCGACTACCTCCTCTCCGATAAAGATGCACGCCTGAGCGAGATCCGCGCCAAGTACCAGCAGCACATTGAAAAGATGCTGGCGCTGGCCGGCCATGCGCAAGCAGCGCAAGAAGCGGCGAAAATCGTGGCGCTGGAAACCGATATCGCCCGCGCCCACTGGTCCGCCGTGGACAACCGTGACCCGGTCAAGACTTATAACAAGCTGTCGCTGGCCGAACTGAAAGCACTGATGCCCGGCTTTGACTGGGACGCTTACCTGAAGGGTGTCGGCGTGGCAGGCAAGATCGATTCCGTGATCGTCAGCCAGCCAAGCTACTTCACGGCGCTGGACAAGCTGATTGAAGCGACGCCGCTGCCGGTGTGGAAGGCCTACTTCGAGTTCCACATGATCAGTTCCTTTGCGCCTTACCTGTCGCAGCCTCTGGTTGATGAGAGCTTCGCCTTCCGCGGCGCCGTGCTGGCGGGTACCAAGGAAAACCGCTCGCTGCAAAAACGCGCCATCGCGGAAGTGAACCGCGCCCTGGGCGAAATGGTGGGCAAGGCCTATGTGAAGGAATACTTCCCGGCCGAACGCAAGCAGCAGGTAGCCGAGATGGCGCAGAACTTCATCGCCGCTTTCCGTGAAGGCATCGAGACGCTTGAGTGGATGAGTCCTGAAACCAAGCTGCAGGCGCAGGCCAAGCTGGCCAAGATCAACGTCAAGGTAGGCTATCCGGACAAATGGCGCGACTATTCGAAGCTGACCGTGGCGCGCAACGACCTGGTTGGCAATGTGCTGCGTTCACGCGAGTTCGCGCACAACTTCAGCATCGACAAGCTGGGCAAGCCGGTGGACCGCTCGGCCTGGGGCATGACCCCGCAAACCGTCAACGCCTATTACAGCCCATCGCTGAACGAAGTGGTGTTCCCAGCAGCGCGCCTGCAATATCCGCTGTACGACGCCAAAGCGGAACCGGCGGTCAACTACGGCGCGGTCGGCATCTCGATCGGCCACGAGATTAGCCACGCCTTCGACGACAAGGGCTCGCAGTACGACGGTGATGGCAACCTGCGCAACTGGTGGACCAGGGAAGACGGCGAGAAGTTCGCGGCGCGCGGCAAGATGCTGGTGGCGCAGTACAACGGCTATAGCCCGGTGCCTGGCTATAACGTGAACGGCGAACTGACCCTGGGCGAGAACATCGCCGACAACGCTGGCCTGATCATGGCGACCCGCGCCTACAAGATCTACATGAAAGGCCAGCCTGGCCCCGTGATCGATGGCTATACCGCGGAACAGCGCATCTTCATGGGCATGGCGCAGGCACGCCGCGGCAAAGGCCGCGACGCCTTCCTGATCCAGCAGGTGAAGTCCGATCCGCACTCGCCATCCGAATTCCGCGTGAATGGCAGCCTGAAAAACCATCCCGGCTTCTACGACGCCTTCGGCGTGAAGGAAGGCGACAAGATGTACCTGCCGCCGGAGCAGCGCGT
>JBCNOP010000237.1:0-7835 GCA_039593775.1 Pseudoduganella sp. | reverse complement strand
GTCCTTGTAGTAGACGCCTTCCGCCGACACCAGCAGGCGCGGATTGGCCTTGAAGTCGCGGTTATTCGTGAACGGCATCCAGAAGGACGCCAGGGACTGCGGCCGGGCTTCGTTCATTGCTATCTCCTTTTTTAAAACCGGTAAACCAATGTCAGACCCGCAGGGTCTGACACTTGGCCCGCGGCGGTCGAATATTGGTGTCTGACCCTGCGGGTCTGACACCGCTCTGCCGGTTTTTACGATGCTCAAAAAACTTTACCAGTTGGCAAAATCATGATGCAATAATAGACAGCAAGGTAACTATGGCACATATACACACAAGCGGAAACGCTCCAACCGTACAGGTAGCAAAAACAGTACAGTTTTAAGGCCCCGAATGGACGACAGCGCACCTCCCAACTCCGCATGGCCCCTGCTTTCCATCGAGCGCGCCAAGAAGGGCAGCCTGGTTGAGAAAATCGTGGACGCGATCAGCGCCATGGTCGCCAGCCGCGAGCTGCGCGTTGGGACAAAGATGCCCTCCGTCCGGCAATTCGCGAAGTGTAATGGCATCAGCACCTTTACAGTTGTCGAGGCTTACGACCGCCTGGTCACGCTTGGACTGTTGTCTTCACGCCGCGGTTCCGGCTATTTTGTTGCTCGCCACGACGTCCCGGCACTGTTGCCACCAGCGGCGATGTTCGCCACACCGGCCGCTGTCGACGCGCTGACGCCCGAACTGTACTCCGGCGCCTCCGAAGCGCTGCCGGTCGGCGCCGGCTGGCTGCCGCCCGAGTGGTATGGCGAAGACACGATCCTCGACGCCGTGCGCCACGCCATGCGCATTCCCGCCAACCGCCTGCGCGGCTACGGCCATCCGCTCGGCTTCCCCGGTTTGCGGCAATACATGGCGTCCACATTGAGCGACGAATTGTTTGCCGTCGAAGCCGAACAGATCCTGCTCACGCATGGCGCGACCCACGCCTTCGACCTGATCCTGCGCACACTGACCAAGCCGGGCGACACCGTCTTTGTGGAAGACCCGGTGTACAGCAACCTGCTGTCGCTGATCCGCCACCACGGCTGCCACGCCATCGGCATCCCGCGCGACGAACAAGGCCTGGACATGGACTTCCTCGCGGCGCAGGCGCGCGAGAGCCAGCCCAAGCTCATGTTCGTCAACACCGTGCTGCAAAACCCGCTCGGCACCAGCCTGACGCAGGCGCAGGCGCATCGCCTGCTGGGCTTTGCCGAACAGTTCGACTTCTGGCTGGTGGAAGACGATATCTACCGCGAGCTCACCGCGCGCGGCGAGGCCTCACTGGCTGCAATGGATGGCTTGCGGCGCGTGATCCGCGTCGGCAGCTTCTCGAAAACGCTGTCGCCTGTGCTGCGGGTCGGTTCGATCTGCGCTTCCGCCTCGCTGTTGCCGGAACTGGTGCGCGTGAAGATGCTGGCCGGCCTCACTACCTCGGAAGTGAACGAACGCGCCGCCTACCACGCCATTACCGCGCGGCCCTACAAGCGCATGGTGGAAAAGCTGGTGGCGCAACTGGCGGAAGGCCGCGAACGCACCATCGACCTGCTGGCACTGGCCGGCATGGCGCCCATCGCCAAGCCGCGTGGCGGCATGTTCGTCAGCGCCGGCTGGCAGCAGCCGCCAACGCCGGAATGCAACGGCAAGCTGCTGGCCGACCAGGCGCTGAAGTCCGGCATCCTGCTCGCGCCGGGTGAATTTTTCCAGCTGCGGCAACCGGCATCGATCTGGTTCCGCTTCAATGTCGCTTATTCGGACAGCCCACAACTGCGGAACTTCCTGCAGTCCATGAGGAGGGAATATGGCATCAGCTAAATTGCGCCGCGTGATCAACCGCGACCGGCTGGAAGCGGATATTGCCGCCGAAGCTGTGCGCGTGTTTGCGGAATCCGGCTACGAAGGCGCCTCCGTCGCCACCATCGCGGAGAACGTCGGCCTGTCGAAGCAGAACCTGATGTACTACTTCCCCACCAAGCAAGCTCTCTACCAGCGCGTGCTGGACGACGTGCTGGACAACTGGCTGGAGCGTATGGCCAACCTGGCCGCACCCGACGGCGAGCCGGCCGAGGTCTTGCGCGCCTACATCCGTGCCAAGCTTGCCTTCTCGCGCGAACATCCCTGGGGATCGCGCGTCTACGCGATGGAGGTGATCAGCGGCGCGCCCATGTACGGCGAGCAGATTCGCGAACGCGTCGTGCCCCTCGTACGCAAGGACATCGAAGTATTCGAGCGCTGGATTGCCGAAGGCCGCATCGCCCCCGTCAACGCCACTCACCTGCTGTTCGCCATCTGGGCCATGACGCAGTCCTACGCAGACTTCGCGGCGCAAATGAAGCTCGTCATGGGCCGTCAGGACCTGCACGAGGCCGATTTCGCCGACGCTGAAGAAACCATCATCAAACTGGTCGTCACCGCGCTCGCACCGTAACAGTGCATTTATTGCTGGCATAAAACTTGATTGGGATTAATCGTCCCACCCAAGGAGAGCGCCTATGCCAAGCTTTTTCAATGAAATGACCGATGCCGGCAGCACGCGCGAACACTACCGCGAGTTTTGCCGCTGGCTCGAACAGCAGCCAGCTGACAGCGTGGCCCGCAAGCGTGCCGAAGCCGACCTGAGCTTCCGCCGTGTCGGCATCACTTTCGCCGTGTATGGCGACGATGCCGGCACCGAACGCCTGATTCCCTTCGACATCATCCCGCGCATCATTCCGGCGCACGAATGGTCCATGCTGGAGCGCGGCCTGGCGCAACGGGTGAAGGCGCTGAACATGTTCCTGCACGATATCTACCACGGGCAGGACATCATCCGCGCCGGAATTATTCCCGCAGAGCAAATCTTCCGCAACGCCCAGTACCGGCCCGAAATGCAGGGCATCGACGTTGCCGCCGGCATCTACGCCCACATCGCAGGGGTGGATATCGTGCGTGCCGGCCAGGGCGAGTTTTACGTCCTGGAAGACAACCTGCGCGTGCCGTCCGGGGTTTCCTACATGCTGGAAGACCGCAAGATGATGATGCGCCTCTTCCCCGACCTGTTCGCCCGCAACCGCGTGGCGCCGGTCGACCACTACCCCGACCTGTTGCTGGACAACCTGCGCTCCGTGGCGCCGCAAGGCGTGGATGACCCGACGGTAGTGGTCATGACGCCCGGCATGTACAACTCGGCCTATTTCGAACATGCCTTCCTGGCCCAGCAGATGGGTGTGGAGCTGGTGGAAGGGAAGGACCTGTTCGTCAACGACAACGCGGTCTACATGCGCACCACCCACGGTCCGCGCCGCGTCGACGTGATCTACCGCCGGCTGGACGACGACTTCCTCGACCCGCTGGCCTTCCGCGCCGATTCTTCGCTTGGCGTGCCAGGTTTGCTGTCGGTGTACCGCGCCGGCCGCGTCACCCTGGCCAATGCGATCGGCACCGGCGTCGCCGACGACAAGTCGATCTACCCATTCGTGCCCGACATGATCCGCTTCTACCTGTCGGAAGAACCGGTGCTGCACAACGTCCCGACCTGGCAATGCCGCAAGCCGGCCGACCTGGATTATGCGCTGGCCCACCTGCCGGAGCTGGTGGTCAAGGAAGTGCACGGAGCAGGCGGCTACGGCATGCTGGTCGGCCCGGCCAGCACGCGCGAGCAGGTCGCCGCCTTCCGCGAACGCCTGGTCGCCAGGCCGGACGGCTATATCGCCCAGCCCACGCTGGCCCTGTCCAACTGCCCGACCTTCGTGGAAAGCGGCATCGCGCCGCGCCACATCGACCTGCGCCCCTTCGTCCTGTCCGGCAAGACCATTTCGATGGTGCCGGGCGGCCTGACCCGGGTCGCCCTGCAGGAAGGGTCACTGGTGGTGAATTCCTCACAAGGGGGCGGCACCAAGGACACCTGGGTACTGGAAGCATAAGGAGAAACCGTCATGTTAAGCCGAACCGCCGACCACCTGTTCTGGATGTCGCGCTACACCGAGCGCGCCGAGAACACTGCCCGCATGCTGGACGTCGCAGTGCAGGCTTCGATGCTGCCGCAGTCGCCCGCCGACACGGAACGCAGCTGGCGCGCCCTGCTCGGCATCTCCGAGCTGGAGCCGGCCTATTGCGCCAAATACCCCGCCGTCACGGCACGCGACGTGATCGACTTCATGGTGCGCGATCCCTCCAACCCCTCCTCGATCGCGGCCTGTGTGCGCGAAGCGCGCGAGAATGCGCGTGCCGTGCGCGGCGCGCTGACCACCGAAGTGTGGGAGATCCAGAACCAGACCTGGCTCGACCTGCAAAAACACCTGGGCAACGGCCTGCTGGAACAGGACCCCGGCAAGTTCTTCGACTGGGTCAAATACCGCGCCCACCTGGCGCGCGGCGTCACACTGGGCACCATGCTGAACGACGAGACGGTCAACTTCATCCGCCTTGGCGCCGCACTGGAACGGGCCGACAACACCGCGCGCATCCTCGACGTCAAGTTCCTCGGCATGCGCGACGGCGCCAGCGGCGAGCGCGATTTTTACTACTGGGCGGCGCTGCTGCGTTCCGTGTCGGGCTTTGAAATCTACCGCAAGGTCTACCGCGACGTGATCACGCCGGGACGCGTGGCCGAGCTGCTGATCCTGCGCGCCGACATGCCGCGTTCCCTGCTAGCCTGCATGGCAGAAGTGGTGGACAACCTGCGCGCGGTACGCAATGACATGTCGGCCGACACCGAGCGCTTTGCCGGCCGCCTGCATGCCGAGCTGCAGTTCGCCCGCATCGAGGACATCATGCAACGCGGCCTGCACGACATGCTGACCGGCTTCCTGGCGCAGGTGTATGAACTGGGCAACCGGGTCAGCCGCGTCTTCCTGGTACCGCTGGCAGCCTGAGGACCAAGCATGCAACTGACGATCCGCCACGAAACGCGCTACACCTACAGCAGCGCCCTGGCCTACAGCATCCAGCTGCTGCGCCTGACGCCTCGCGTGGAAGCCCAGCAGCACGTGCTGCAATGGCAGCTTTCCGCACCCGGCCAATTGCACGCCTTCACCGATGCCTTCGGCAACCGCTCGCATATGCTGACGCTGGCCGCGCAGCACGACAAGCTGTCCATCGTCGCCAGCGGCACTGTCGAGACCAGCAGTCCGCCCGGCGGCCGCATCCTGCACGACGATGCGCTGCCGTCGCTGGCCTACACCGTGCCGACGCCACTGACCACCGCGACGCCGGCCATCCGGGCACTGGCTGCCGCCACCCTGCCCTCCGGCAAAGCCAGCACGGCCGAGCTGCTGATGCTGGCCGGGCAAATTGTCGGTGCCGTCGCCTACCAGAGCGGCGCCACCGAAGTCAGCACCAGCGCCGGCGCCGCGCTCGAACTGGGCAGCGGCGTCTGCCAGGATCATGCGCACGTCTTTCTCGCCTGCTGCCAGGCGCAGGGCATCCCGGCACGCTATGTGTCGGGCTACATCGACCCGGGCGGCGGCAGCCATGCCGCCAGCCACGCCTGGGTCGACGCCTGGGCCACGGATCCCGGTTATGAAGGCTGGATCAGCCTGGACGTCACCCATGCGCGGCTGATGGACGCGGCCTATTGCCGCCTGGCCGTGGGACGCGACTATGAAGCGGCCGCTCCGCTGCGCGGCGTGCGGCGGGGCGGCGGCACAGAAACAATGTCGGTCCAGGTGCAGGTGCAATCTGGCCAGCAATAGGGCCAGCAACAGGCGGTGTAGAATCGGTCTTTCCTTCCTCAAGCTTTATTTGTATGACTTATTGTGTTGGCATGCGCCTCGATGCGGGGCTGGTATTCCTGTCGGACTCGCGCACCAATGCCGGGGTCGACCAGGTCAGTACCGTGCGCAAGATGAGCGTGTTCGAGATTCCTGGCGAGCGCGTACTGGTGCTGATGACCTCAGGGAACCTGTCGATCTCGCAATCGGTGCGCCAGCTGGTGGGCGAGCTGACCGGCAGCAACGGCTACACCGTGTGGGATGCGCCCAACCTGTTCGAAGCCGCCCGCGTGGTGGGCGAGGCGGTGCGCATCGTTCATGCCCGCGACGCCGAAGCGCTCGGCAACTTCGGCATCGACTTCAACATCAATCTGGTTTTCGGCGGCCAGGTGAAGGGCGAACGCTGCCGCCTGTTCCATATTTACTCGGCCGGCAACTTCATTGAAGCCCAGGCCGAGAGTCCCTACTTCCAGATCGGTGAAGCCAAGTACGGCAAGCCGATCATCGACCGCGTAATCACCCCTGCCAGTTCGCTCGATGCGGCGGCCAAGTGCGCGCTGATTTCCATGGATTCGACGCTGCGTTCCAATGTATCGGTCGGCCTGCCGCTGGACCTGCTGGTGTACGAAGCCGACAGCCTGGCGGTGACCCGCTTTGTCACCGTGGATGAAAAGAATGCCTATTTCCAGATGATCCGCAGCACCTGGGGCCAGCAATTGAAGGCGATTTTTGAAGGCATCGATGCTCCCGAGTGGACAGCAATGTCCTCACGCCCCAGCCAGCCGGTGCGTGCGCCACGTCCCCCAGACCTGGTCGACGGCAAGACGCCAGCTGCGCCGCAAAGCTTCGCCCAGCACTTCGGCGACGGCCAGCAGTAAAGCGAAATCCGGTCAGGCGGGCGCCCGCGCCAGCGCCACCAGTTCCGAAATGGCCTTGCTGTCCTCCGGGAACAGCGAACTGCCAACGTGCATGACCGGTTCGACTTTGGCCCCGTCCGGCAGTTGCACCGGCTCCGCCACGGCAGCCCGCCGGAAGCGCGCCACCTGGCTCTGGACGATCGTGCGGCGCCCTGCCACGCTCAGGATCACGCCGAATTCATCGACGCTTAGCCGAGCCAGTACGTCACCTTCGCGGCATTCCGCCGCAAGACGCCTGGCCAGTTCCACCATCACTTCCTGACGATATGGATTGACGCGCGCCACCATCACACCCACATGGCCGCGCTGGGCGATCGCATTGTCCGTACGCACGCGCAATTGCTCGTAGAAGGAGGAGCGGTTCGGCAGCCCTGTTGCCGGGTCATGCGTCACCTTGCGCTGCAAAACCTGCGCACCTTCCTGCGAAGCGTGGAACATCAGCGCGGCAGTCATGTCGGCAATCGCCTGCCCCACCGGCACTTCGTCCTCATCGAAAGGACGCGGTTCGCGCCACGCCAGTTTCAGCACGCCGCCTGCCTGCTCGCCAAACAGCAGGGGCAGGATCGCCATGGAACGCAGGCCCACGCGGCGGCAGGCCTCGCGGTTCACGCGTTCATCGGTTTCGGAATCGGTGCAGGTAGCGGGCTGGCGCGTGGTCAGCACAAGGCCCGACAAGCTGCCTTTGATCTGCATGCGCAGGCCAAGCTGGGCCTCCGCCAGGCCGTGCGCGGCGCGGTACACAACTTCGCTGCCTTCCACCAACTCGATGACCGCACCATCCGCGCCGGTCAACTGCATGGCCTTTGCTGCGGCCACGTCCATCAGGGCCCCGAAAGCCGGCCCAAGCCGCGCCAGTTCAAGCTGGGCATCAACAATGGCGACCAGCTTCGATTGGGGAAGATCCAGCCGGTCGCTCATGGCCTACTCCTGTACTGGTGTGATTTGCACGCTTGCTACGCGCCACTTTCCTTCCTTGCGCACGTAGACGTCAACATAGCGGTAATGGCTGCCGAAGGGCTTGCCGTCGTAACACCCAGTCATGCGCGTGCGGCCGCTGACCAGCGCCACATCGCCGTAGAAGCGTATATCCATGTCTTCCACGCCATAGGGATTGATGACCAGCTTGGGCGACATGATCGCGTCCAGGAAGGCCGTTTTGCTGGCCACATCGCCGCGCGCGCTGATCTGGCGGAAGTCTTCCGCCATATTCTC
>JBCNOP010000236.1:0-7882 GCA_039593775.1 Pseudoduganella sp. | reverse complement strand
CAGTTGATGTCGAGGTAGGCGCGGGCGCGGGCGTCGATGGACTGCGCCTTGTCGCGCCAGTCGACGTTGTGTGGCGCATCGGCGGCAGCGGGGGCGCCGTTCAGGTAGCCTGCTTGCACCATCTTCTCCAGCTGCCCGTTCAGGTTGATGTGGCGCGCCTTCAGGCCGAGCGGTTCGAACTTCTTGCTCTTCAGGTCTGCCACATGGCAGGAGGCGCACTGGTTCACGTTCGGCACCACGTAGGTGAATTTCTGGCGGCCCTGGGCCGACACAAGCTCCATCGGAATCTGGTCGCCGGTGCGTTTCAGTTCGGCTTCGGTCTGCGCCTCGTTCCACACATAGGGCAGGGCGATCCAGCCCGCTTCGCGCCGCACCAGCAGGCGCGTTTCCATCAGCCGCACCTTAGCCAGATCGAGGGTGGTGTCGGTACCGCTACCGTCGGTGGCCAGCACGGCCTGGCTGCTGCCGTCGCGTGGGTAATAGAAGGTCTTGCTGATGATGGTGCCGACCGGGAAGTCGAAAGCGGTGTCGGGCTTGTAGGCTGCCGACACGCCTTTCGGCATCCACACTGTGCGCAGCTTGTGGGCGTAGTCGCTGAACAGCGGCGTGTTCAGGGTATAAGGCAGCACTTCCTTGTTCAGCACCAGGCGGCCCTCGCTGGCAGCCATCAGGCGCCACTCGCTGAGTTTTTCGGGCCGGCCTTTAGCGATGAACTGCACTGGTTCGGCAGGCGGGGCAGGGCTGCGTGCGCAAGACGCAAGTACAAGCGCGCACGCCGCCATGCCGACCGCCCAGTGGGGGCGGAAAGCAGGGACGGCAAGCTTCATCAGGATTGCGAGCTGAGTTGAGGGATGGTGACCGGCGGCAGCTTGGCAAGCTGGCAGCGGTGCGGCGCCGAATCGGCTTTCGGGTTCTTGTATTTGTTGGGGCCATCTGCGTTCAGCACTTCAACGCCATCCTGCACGCAGATGCGCGCCTCGGGCGGCATGACGCCATTTTTGGCCAGTGCATTGTCGGCGTAGCCGTCCCACAGCACGTCGGGCAAGTGGCCGGACAGGCCGTACATCGCCACCTTCAGCGCTTTCAGGTCCAGCCCGTCGGGCGCATCGCCGCCGCCCTTGAAGCGGTTATCGTAGACGTAGATCGCCTTCGGATACGGGTCATAATCCTTGGCCACGCCTTTTTCAGTGAAGTAGCCGGTCGAGTGGTAGCTGGAGATGATGACGTTGGCGGTCTGGTTGTTGGTGATGTCGTTGTCGAAGATCTCGACCTTCGAATTCGAGTTGATCACCACACCCGAACCGGCCGGCACACTGGCCACCGCCGTACCCTTGGCGGCAAAGTTGCCCAGGTTGTTTTCGATGACCTTGTTCCTGAAGACGCGCGTGCTGTGGCCCGGCTGCTGCAGGTTCGGCATATTGAACACCAGGATGCCGCCGGTATTGCGGGTGGCGACGTTGTCGTACACGTCGGCGTTGATGGTGTTCTCGATTTCGATGCCGGCCACATTGGCTTCGGCGCGCGAGTTGCGCACAACCACGTTCTGCGACTGGCCGACGTAAATGCCGGCGTCCGAGGCGGCGATGGCCACGCAGTTATCGATCAGCACGTTTTTGGTCTTGACGGGATAGATGCCGTACGCGCCGTTGGTCACCTTGGAGCCGCCGGTCCACTGCACCTTCACGCTGCGGATCGTAATGTGATCGCCGTCGTTGATCTTCAAGCCGTCGCCCTTGGAATCCTCAATCGTCAAGCCTTCGATGGTGAAGTTGTTGCCGTAGACCAGCAAGCCTTCCGGCCCCGTTACCTGCGGCTTGAAAGACAGGATGGTCTTGTCCATTCCGGCCCCGCGTATCGTCACCCCATCGGCGCGCAGCTGCAGCCCGCTGGTGAACTTGTATTTGCCGGCCGGGATCTCGATCACCGAGCCGGGCTTGGCGTCGAGCAGTTGTTCCTGGAGTTGCTTCTGGAACGCGATGTCGGCAGCTGAAGCGGGCGCCGGCAGTGAGGGCGTAGTCTTGTAGCAGGCGGATAGCAGGCCGCACAGCGCGAGTGCGCCGATGGCTTTGTACATACATGTCTCCCATTTACTGTTGTAGGGATGCAGCAGCGAAGCCAGTATATCTGTCCATTGTTGAAATGATATGTGCAAGATCGGCCAAATATCCTGCTAGTATCGGCCAGGATGAGAGCGCCAGTTTCAATCGCCATTATCGTGGGAGACGACTGCTGGGGAGGCCTTGCCCTGCTGGCGCGGGAGGCGTTTGCCATCGCAGGCACGCTGCATGCGCGCAATGCCGACTTGCAGGCGGCAGAACTGTTCCGGGCCCGCCTGGTAGCAATCGACAAGGCGCCGGTGCGCTCCTTCACCGGGCCGTCCTTGCAGCCGGAGGCAACGCTGGCGGACATGCAGGCGCCACAAGCCGTGATCGTGCCGCCGTACTACCTGCCACTGGCGGCACGCCAGCCGATCCCGCCGGTGCTGCGCGACTGGCTGCGGCAAGCCCACGCCGCCGGCGCAGTGCTGGTCGGCATGGCCGGCGGCATGCGCATCCTGGCCGAGACCGGCCTGCTCGATGGCCGTGAAGTGACGGGCAACCTGTCCGACCAGCGCGTCTTTGCCCAGCACTATCCCGAAGTACGCTTCAGTCCCGACGTGCCGCTGGTAATCGACGGCAGCATCATCAGCGCCGGCTCGGTCAATCCCTGCCTGGATGCCTGCAGTTACCTGGTCGGCCATTTTCATGGCGACGCGGTGGCGCACAAGCTCTCGCGCTACACCAATCCGCCCAGCCAGCCAAGTGCCGGGCATATCGCGCTGCGCAATGCGGGACTGAAGCAGCATGGCGACCAGCGCATCCGCCAGGCGCAGGAGTACATCGAGCGCTGCTTCAAGCAGGACTTGACGGTGGAAGGCGCGGCGCAGCGCGCGGCCATGAGCGTGCGCAATTTCTCGCGCCGCTTCCAGCATGCGGTTGGCATGCCGCCGCACATCTACATCGCGCGCTGCCGCGGCGAATATGCGAAAGAGTTGTTGGCCCGGCCAGGCCTGTCGATGCTGCAAGTTGCGCTGCAATCGGGCTTTCGCACGGAAGCCATGCTGCGGCGCACTTTCGGCCAGTTGTTCGGCATGTCGCCCGCGGCTTACCGGGCCGGCGCCACTCAGTCGCCAGCCAGGTATTTGCTGTAGATGGCCTGGAAGCGGCCGGTGTCCTTCAGGTGCCGCAAGCCGGCATTGAAGTCGTCGCGGATAGCGGGATCGCGGAATACGGGGCGGTAGTCCATTGGATTCAGCTTGACGAAGGCGTGTTCCACCACCGGCTTGGGCTTGAATGACCTGTTCAGCTTGAGCTGCAGCGTGAAGTACTTGAAGATATTGCGGTCGCTCAGGACCACGTCATAGCGCCCGCGGTCCAGCGTCAGCACTTGCAGCGCCTGGTCGTTCTGCTCGTAGTAGTGGCCCTCCTTGCGTACCTTGTCCAGCCAATCGGGGTAGCGCCTGGCGGCGCCGACAAAGGAAATCACCGTCAGGCCCTGCAAATCTTCCGGCCGGGTGATGGACAGTTGGCGCTCTTTCAAGGTGATGAAGACATTGTCGTAGATGACGGCAGGGTTGCCATAACTTGCGCCCCAGGCAGCCATGTCCTCGCCGAGATCGGTCATGGCAGCATCCACCTCGCCTGCCTTGAAGGCGACGGGAATGCGCGCAAACGAATAATAGCGGGGCCTGAGCACATGGCCGCGGAAGGCCAACGCTTCGCGCATCACATCCAGTTCGATGCCGGAGTCGGTCTCGGGGAAGCAGAATGGTGGTATTTTCTCGCCGAAGGCCATGCTGACCTCGGCGGCCAATGCCGCCTGCGCGAGTAAGGCCAGGGCGGCGGCGAAGGTGAAATGGGTGAGCCAGGGCATGGTTTGCCTCAAAGGGAGGAGGCGTACGCTTCCAGTCCCATTAACGCCAGGGCAATCCGATTCACGGCGGCCTCGCAAGCTACGTTGCCGGCGCTGTGTCGCCGGCAACCGGGGCTGGAGAGGATCAGCGGCGCGCGACCAGCAGGCCGACAATCACGCCGATCGCGGCGCCAGTGGCAACCGCCTTCCACGGATTGTCGTGCACATAGTGGTCGGTGGCCTGGGCTGCCATCTTGCCGCGGGCGAGCACGCTGTCTTCCAGCTTCAGCAAGTCGCGTTTGGCCGTGCGCAGTGTATCTTCGAACTTGGCCTTGACCATGCCAAGGTCTTCGGAATTGGCCGTGGCAGCATTGCGCAGCCAGGTTTCGGCATCCTGCACAGCCTGTTTCAGGTCGCCCATGAGCTTTTCGCGGGCTTCCTGGTTTTCGTTTGAAGTATGGCTCTTGCCGTTGGCAACGCCGCCACCGTTCGGTTTTGCAGTAGTAGATTGTGGTGTCTGGTCCATGATCGCCTCGTCTCAGTGAACAGCACTCGGGAGTAGCTTCCAGTATAGGTCAGCGCAGCGCGTAGTCGAGCGCAATGCCTGCGAAGACAGCGGCGCCGAGGTAGTTATTGTGGCGGAAGGCGGCAAAGCAAGGCGCACGCTCGCGCCCGCGGATCAGGAAGTAGTGGTAAATCGCGCAGCCGGCCGCTACGGCGATGCCCAGCAGGAAGGGCAGGCCCAGGCCGAACTGGTGGCCGACCACCAGCAGGATCGCTAGATGCACGCCATAGCACAGCATGATGGCTGCGACGTCGAAGCGGCCGAAGGTGATGGCGGAAGTCTTGATGCCGATTTTCAGGTCGTCGTCGCGGTCGACCATGGCGTATTCGGTGTCATAGGCCACGGCCCAGAACACATTCCCCACCAGCAGCAGCCAGGCTACCGGCGGCACCGTGCCCTGCACTGCGGCGAAGGCCATCGGCATGCCGAAGCCGAAGGCGATGCCGAGGTAGGCTTGCGGGATGGCGAAGAAACGCTTGAAGTAGGGGTAGGTGCCAGCAATAATCAAGGCCGCCACGCTCAATTGCTTGACCAGCGCGTTCAGTGGCTGGATCAGCAGGAAGGCGGCCAGCGACAGGCCGGCGGCAATCAGCAATGCTTCCTTGCCGCTGACGCGGCCGCTGGTGATCGGGCGCTCGGCGGTGCGCTTGACGTGCTTGTCGAAATCCTGGTCGGCGTAATCGTTGACGGCGCAGCCGGCCGAACGCATCAGGAAGGTGCCCAACGAGAAGATCAGCAGCAGCTTCCAGTCCGGCACGCCGCCGGAAGCCAGCCACAGCGCGGCCAGGGTCGGCCACAGCAGCAGCACGGTCCCGATCGGCTTGTCCAGCCGGACCAGGCGGAAATAGAGTTCGAGTTTGCTCAGGGGTGGGGTAGTCGCATGCATCCCGGCATTTTACTCCGCCTGCCCGTTCAGCATATGGACGCCGGGGAGCTGGCAGTCGGCCACTGCGGCGACGATGGCGTCGATGGCGGCCTTGCGGGTAAAACTCTTGCGCCAGACGATCACCACGCGCCGGTTCGGCTCAGGGTTCTCGAAATAGCGGAATGCCAGCATGCCGTCGCGGCCTTCCATGTCCGGTACCGAGGCACGCGGCAGCACGGTCAGGCCAATGCCGCTGGCCACCATATGGCGGATGGTTTCGAGCGAAGAGCCTTCGAAGGTGCGCTGCATGCCGTTGCCTGGCGAGGAGAAGCGCGCCATTTCCGGGCACACTTCCAGCACCTGGTCGCGGAAGCAGTGGCCATTGCCCAGCAGGAGCATGGTTTCGGTCTTCAGGTTCTCGGCCGGGATGGCAACGCGCGCAGCCCAGGGATGGTTCTTGGGCATCGCCACCACGAAAGGCTCGTCATACAGCGCCTGCACGGCCATGCCATGTTCCGGCAGCGGCAGCGCCATGATGGCCGCGTCCAGCTCGCCCTGGCGCAGCATTTCCAGCAGCTTGACGGTGAAATTCTCCTGCAGGACCAGCGGCATCTGCGGCGTGGTTTCAATCATCCGCTTGACTAAAGGCGGCAGCAGGTAGGGGCCGATGGTGTAAATGACGCCCAGCCGCAACGGGCCGGCCAGCGGGTCCTTGTTCTGTTTTGCCAGTTCCTTGATGGCTGCGGTCTGCTCCAGCACCCGTTCGGCCTGGGCCACGATCTGGGCGCCCAGCGGGGTAACCGAGATTTCCGCACCGCCGCGCTCGAACAGGACGACGCCGAGCTCGTCTTCCAGTTTCTTAATTGCGACAGAAAGTGTAGGTTGAGCAACAAAACACGCCTCGGCGGCATGGCCGAAGTGTTTCGCTCTGGCAACTGCTACGATATATTTGAGCTCGGTCAGTGTCATGAACCCATTTGAACACAGTTGAATGCCTTGTTGCAATGCCATGAATGGGGAAGGGCACTGGCTATAATGACCTGCAAAACCATATAACGAGGCGAATATGTCTTCCACACTTGGGCACGAAGAAGCCCAGTCGTATATTTTCAAGCTGCTGACGGCGATGCACCAGGTCGGCGGTTCCGACCTGTTCATTTCGGCGGATTTCCCGCCCAGTATCAAATCGCAGGGCGCGATGCGTGCCCTGAGCCAGCAGCGCCTGACCCCGGACGTGACCCGCGCCCTGGCCTACGCCATCATGAACGAGAAGCAGCGCCGCGAGTTCGAGACCGAGCTGGAATGCAATTTCGCGATCTCGCTGCCTAATGTCTGCCGTTTCCGCGTCAACGTTTTCGTGCAGCAGCAGGCGGTCGGCATGGTGTGCCGGACCATTGCTTCCGAAATCCCGAATTTCGAGAAGCTCGACCTGCCGGAAGTGCTGAAGGAAGTCGTGATGACCAAACGCGGCCTGGTGCTGGTGGTGGGCGGTACCGGCTCCGGCAAATCGACTTCGCTGGCGGCCATGATCGACTACCGCAACCAGAATTCGGCCGGCCACATCATCACCGTGGAAGACCCGGTCGAGTATGTACACAAGAACAAGAACTGCCTGATCACTCACCGCGAAGTGGGCGTGGACACCCTGTCCTGGCACCATGCGCTGAAAAACACCCTGCGCCAGGCGCCGGACGTGATCCTGATCGGCGAGATCCGCGATACCGAGACCATGGAACACGCGATCGCCTTCGCCGAGACCGGCCACCTGTGCCTGGGCACCCTGCACGCGAACAATGCGAACCAGACCATGGACCGCATCATCAACTTCTTCCCGGAAGAGCGCCGCAACCAGCTGCTGATGGACTTGTCGTCCAACCTGCGCGCCATCGTCTCGCAGCGCCTGATCCGCACGGAAGACGGCAAGGGGCGCAAGGCCGCCATCGAGATCTTGCTGAACACGCCGACCATCTCCGAGATGATCTTCAAAGGCAACTTCCACTCGATCAAGGAGATCATGGCCAAGTCGCGCGAACTGGGCATGTGCACCTTCGACCAGGCCTTGTTCGAACTCTATAATAAGGGCTACATTGCCTACGAAGAGGCGCTGCGCAATGCCGATTCGACCAACGGCCTGCGCCTGCAGATCAAGCTGCACAGCAACCGCCCGCCGCCAGATGCCTCGGCACCGAGCGTGGCGGCGCCCAAATCGTCGGGCGGCCTGAGCATGCAGTTGGATGAAGAAGAGGAAGAAGAAGGCGAATGATCGAGTTTGAAAAGAAGATGTGCTCGCGCGACGAACTGGCCGCGCGGGTGGCGGCACTGCCCAAGCCGGTGGTGATGACCAATGGCGTGTTCGACATCCTGCACCGCGGCCATGTGACCTACCTGGCGCAGGCGCGCTCGCTGGGCGCCTCGCTGGTAGTGGCGGCCAATACCGACGCCTCGGTCAAGCGCCTGGGCAAGGGCGACGACCGTCCTTTGAACACTTGCGAAGACCGCATGGCGCTGCTGGCGGCGCTGGAGTCGGTCAGCCTGGTGGTGCCGTTTGACGAAGACACCGC
>JBCNOP010000235.1:0-8041 GCA_039593775.1 Pseudoduganella sp. | reverse complement strand
GCCTCGCCGAACTTGACGCCCGGCGCAAAGGCCACGCGCTCCGTGATCTCTATACGCTCGACGGCAGCCTGCGACGCGCCTGCTGCAAACATAGTGGCAGCAATCGCCGCCCAGCGGGATTTCTTCATGGTGTCGAACAAAGTAAAACGGGACCGCGCGGGTCCCGTTGGTTTATTCCGCTGCTGCGGTTTTCTTGGCGGCTGCTTTTTTCGCTGCGGGCTTTTTGGCTGCAGCTTTTTTGGCTGGAGCCTTTTTCGCCGCGGCTTTCTTGGCAGCTGGCTTGGCGGCCGGTGCTGCCTCGGCCGCGCCTTCAGCGCCCTCACCTTTTGCTGCCGTCTTCTTGGCCGCAGCCGGCTTGCCCTTGCGTTCTTCGAACTCGAAGCTGATCTTGCCGTCCTTGCCGCGCACCAGGAAGGCCTTGAACGGCCGGCGGGTACGTTGCGAGATAAAGCCCGGCAGCAGGTCGGTCTTGCCTTCGTTGAGCAGCTTGGCCATCTGCTCCGGCAGGATCTCCTGTTGCAGGATGATGCGGCTGGAACGGAAGTCGCACGTCTTTGGCTTGGCTACCTGGTTTTCGCAGGTATAGGCCAGGCCCATTTCGTATACGCCGCCGCCGCACTTCGGGCAAGGGCCGAGCGGAGTCTGGCCGCTGAAATCGACGCCTTCGCCGTCCTCGCCTTCCTCGTCGTTCTGGCCGAAGTCGAACTCCAGCTTGAAGTTCTTGATTTCTTCATCGCGCACGATGCGCAGGATCGCCGCGAACGGACGGCCCATCTTGGAGCGGAAGCCTTGCAGTGGTCCGATGGTACGGTCGCGCAGCAGCTGCTCCACTTCCTCGATCTCGAACTGGCGGCCGCCAGGCACCTTGGTCATCGAGAATTCGCACTTGGTGCAGGCGAAGCGGCGGTAGTTTTCCTTGACCACGCCACCGCAGTTCGGGCACGGCGTCTTCAGCGTCGCGTAATCGCCCGGAATGGTGTCGTCCGTGTACTCCTTGGCGCGCTTGACGATGATCTGGGTCATCTGGGCGATTTCACGCATGAACTCTTCACGCGAGATCTTGCCCTTCTCCATCTGCGACAGCTTGTATTCCCATTCGCCGGTCAGTTCCGGTGCGGTCAGTTCGCTCACGCCCAGGCCGCGCAGCAGCGTCATGAGCTGGAACGCTTTCGCGGTCGGCATCAGTTCGCGGCCTTCGCGCAGCAGGTATTTTTCGCCCAGCAGGCCTTCGATGATGGCCGCACGGGTGGCCGGCGTGCCCAGGCCTTTGCCTGCCATCGCATCGCGCAGCTCATCGGAGTCGACCAGCTTGCCCGCGCCTTCCATGGCCGACAACAGCGTCGCTTCGGTATAGCGTGCTGGCGGTTTGGTGACCAGGCCGTTCGGCGTGACTTTTTCGGTCAGGACTTTCTCGCCCTTTGCCACCGGCACCAGGTTGCCGCCGCTGCCTTCCTTGTCGTCATCGCCGGCTGCATCCTTGCCGTAGATCGCCATCCAGCCCGGGTTGGTCATCACCTTGCCTTCGGTCTTGAACTGGTGGCCGGCCACTTCAGTGAAGCGGGTGGTGACCAGGAATTCCGCGGCCGGGAAGAACACCGCCATGAAACGGCGGGTGACCAGGTCGTACAGCTTCTGTTCCGGCTCCGACAGGCCCTTGGGCTGGATGCCGGTCGGGATGATCGCGAAGTGGTCGCTGATCTTTGTGTTGTCGAAGATGCGCTTGTTCGGCTTGACCCAGCCCTTGTCCAGGATCTGCTTGGCGAACTGGTTGTAGTTGTGGTTGTCCTTCAGGACTTCCAGCGTGTCCTTGACGGTCGGCAGGTAGTCTTCCGGCAGGTGGCGCGAATCGGTACGCGGGTAAGTCAGCACCTTGTGCTTTTCGTACAGCGCCTGCGCCAGGCCCAGGGTGTTCTTGGCCGAGAAGCCGAAACGCGAGTTGGCTTCGCGCTGCAGCGAGGTCAGGTCGAACAGGCCTGGCGACATCGAGGTGGTCGGCTTGGACTCCTCGGTGACGTTGCCCTGCTTGCCCTTGCAAGCCAGCGCGATCGAATCGGCGGCTGCCTTGCTCCACAGGCGCTCGGCCTTCTTTTCCGGATCGTTCTCGTCCTTCTTGAAGTTGGTGTCCAGCCAGCGGCCTTCATAGATGCCCGCGGCGCACACAAACTCGGCGCGTACTTCCCAGTAGTCGCGCGAGACGAAATTCTTGATCTTTTCTTCGCGCTCGACCACGATCGACAGGGTCGGCGTCTGCACGCGGCCCACGGTGGTCAGGTAGAAGCCGCCCTCTTTCGAGTTGAAGGCAGTCATGGCGCGCGTGCCGTTGATGCCGATCAGCCAGTCCGCTTCCGAGCGGCAGCGCGCGGCATCGGCCAGCGGCAGCATTTCCTCGTCGCTGCGCAGGTGGGTGAAGCCGTCGCGGATCGCGTTCGGCGTCATCGACTGCAGCCACAGGCGCTTGACCGGCTGCTTGGCTTTGGCGTTCTGCGCAATCAGGCGGAAGATCAGTTCACCTTCGCGGCCCGCGTCGCATGCGTTAATCAAGGTGGTGACGTCCTTGCGCTTGATCAGCTTGTTCAACACCTTGAGGCGCGATTCGGTCTTGGCGATCGGGTTCAGCGCAAAATACGGCGGGATCATCGGCAAATGGGTGAAGGTCCATTTGCCGCGCTTGACGTCGTGCTCTTCAGGCACGGCGATTTCCAGCAAGTGACCCACTGCGGAAGACAGCACGTAGTCGTCGGATTCGAAATACTCATCGTGCTTGCTGAAGCCGCCAAGGGCTTTCGCGATGTCGTTCGCGACAGAAGGTTTCTCAGCGATGATGAGGGCTTTACTCATATTTATAGTTCTCGTCGGTGTATGCGGCAGCGCGCATAATACAACATTCGCAAGTAAGCAATGGCATGCGGCCTCATACGAAAGCCACAATGCTGCAAATATTATTACGGAATCGGCCAGCGATGGGCAACGCTGGCAAGAGTGCGCTTAGTGCAACAGGCGGGGCGCCTGGTCTTCCTCGGCGCCGAACAAGTCGTCGAACATCAGGGCGTCCGGCTCCTTGCCCTGGCTCCACAGCAGCATCAGTACGATGATCTTCAGCTTGCCCAGCGACACCGGGGCCTCGTCCAACGCCAGCGCGCGTTCGATGACGATTTCACGTTGCAGCGGGGACAGCAGGCCGGCACTCTCCAGGAACTGGATAAAACCGACAGCAGGGGCGCCCAGTACATCCAGCTCCTGGCGCACATAGAAGCGCGTGCCAGAAGAAGCGGCCGTCAGCGACTGCTCGACGCCAGCCATGGCGGCGAGGTCATTCAGCCAGACCAGCGCCTCGGAAATCTCTACGTCGTCGAAGCCGACAGCGGAGAGTTTCTTTGCCAATGCTGCGGGTTCAGGGCAGGCATCAGGGCGGTAATAGGTCTCGTACAGGTAAACCAGGATGTCAAACATGGCGCTACTTTAGCAGCTTCTGTGAGCCGGGCACAAGCGTAACGGCTGTTCAGGGGCCTTTCAGGCGCTGGAAAGCGCCGCCGGGCAGCCTTTCCACCACACCCGCAAGCTCCAGGGCAAGCAAGCTTGCCTGCATATCACTTGGCGGAAGTTGCAACCTTGTTGCAAGCTCATCTGCGCCGACCGGGTCGTGGCCAAGCGCGGCCAGCAGCCAGCCTGCAGCCTGGTCGATTGGCGCCGCCACCTGCCCCGGCATCGCCAGGCCCAGGTCTTCCAGCAGGTGCTCCGGCGTCGCGACCAGCCGCGCACCTTCTCTTATTAGTGCATGGCAGCCGGCCGATTGCGGCGACAGCACTGAACCGGGCAGCACGAAGACTTCGCGGCCGGCAGTGACCGCAGCGTGTGCGGTGATCAGGGAGCCGGAGCGCGCCGCAGCCTCGATCACAAGTGTGGCGCGCGTCATGCCAGCGATGATCCGGTTGCGGATCGGGAAATGCTCGGCCCGCGCCGCCGTGCCGAGGGCAAATTCGCTAAGCAGGCAGCCCTCCTCTGCGATGCGGCGGGCCAGGGCGCCATTGCGGCGCGGGTAGATGCGGTCGATGCCTGTGCCGATCACGGCCACGGTGCCACCCGGACCTTCCAGGCCGCCCTCATGCGCGGCGGCGTCAATGCCAAGCGCCAGGCCGGAGACTACGGGAATGCCGGCGTCGCTGAGCGTGCGGGCAAACTGGCGCGCGTTGGCCTTGCCTTGCATGGTGGCGTTGCGAGCGCCCACTACCGCTAGAGCCTCGCGCTGGAGCAGGGCCAGGTCGCCCTTGGCATACAGCAGCAGCGGTGGATCGGCGATGTGCTGCAAGCTCGGCGGATATTCCGGGTCGCCAAACAAGACCAGGTGGTTGCCGGCCTGCGCGGCCCATTCGAGCGAAGCGTGCGCCAGTGAAAGAATCCGTGCCGGCATGGGCCCCGCCAGGCAGCGTGCAGCTTCCAGCGAGATTTCTTCGTCGTCTGCGGCCGCATGGCGATTCGGCCGCGCGCTTTTGGCATCGGCGTGCGCCAGCATGCGCAAAGGCAGTGGCGCAGCATCATCCTGCGCGGATGGCGCAGCGAGGCGGGCATTGGCGGCGTTGAAAACGGCTTGGGGAGAGTGGTAATGCTGGAGCAGCTTGAAGGCTCCGTGGCGGCCTACGCCCGGCGTGTTCGCCAGGCGCAGCCACATCGCCAGGCACTCGGGGTCCTGGCGGGCGGGGATGGGGGCATCCGTGACTTGCACGGCCATGGGATTTACTCCGCTGTCTTGGCGACATCCCCCACAACGATTGGTTCAGTCACCTGCATGATCAAGCCATAAGACACGTGCTTGAACACACGGAAGATAAACAAGCTGCCCACTCGTTCATCCGGCAGCTTGACCGTCGGGTTACGCAGGTTGAGCAAGCCTTTCGACGCGCCCGGATCGGTAACCACTTCACCCTTATGGTATAGCTGCAGCACGGAACCGATATCGAGTCCGTCAAGCTTTCCGCGATTAATGCTGACAACCTGGTTCTGGCCGGCGTGCGTGACACCGCCGTAGACGGCCAGCACGTTGGCATTGACTTCCACTTCCGGTGGATGCGGAACATAGTTCTGCATCGGCATCGGCGGCATTGCCATCAGCAAGTCGCCCTTGCCCATTTCTTCCTTGGCACTGGCAACGATGAAGGTATGCACGTCGCTGCCGGCTTCCGCTGGAGCTTCCAGCTTCAGGGTGCCGAGGTAGAACGCTTCCAGGGCGATGGTCTTCTTGGTGACAGGGTCTTTCAGCGGCTTGCCTGGGCGGAAGACCTGGAACGAGGTGCTGCCTTTCAGGTCGCCGCGGACATAGGCCTTGTCATCCTTGCCGATGAACACGCGGGCGCCACGCGTCGCAATGATGCGCGGTGCATTTTTGAGTTCATCTTCCTCGATGATCAGGGGTTGGGTCAGGAACGGTTCGATCACGCCGGACGGGATCGACTGGACGGCATCCTTGCCCAGGCCTTCGGTGCGCAATTGCGGACCTAAGCGCATATCGCCGGTCGTGCCATCGCCGCCGACCTTGTTGCCAAGGCGCAGGCGGCCGGCCTCGCGGTCGAACCAGACGATCTGCCCTGGATAAATCCAGTGCGGGTTCGCAATTTCTTCTTTATTCATACCCCAGACCTGCGGCCAGCACCAGGGCTTGTCGAGGAAGGTTCCGGAAATACCCCAAAGGGTATCGCCCTTGACGACGGTATGGCTATCCGGTGCGTTCGGCTTGAATTCACAGACGATGGTCTTGGCGTGGGCCGAAACGGCCGTCACACCGCAAAACAGGGCTGCGGCCAACAGGCGGCTGCTGCTTGTGCTAAAATTTTTCATTGATATATCCGTTAGGTGCGGCAATGACGGAAGGCCACAAAGGCTTGCCTCACTGAAATCAAATTCTGCCCATATTACCCTGATCAGGCAAGGAATTCGTGTCACAGAAGCAATCGTGCACGCATAATATGCGCCGTTTACCGCACAATCATTGTCGTTTAACTAAGATTCTCCCGTGAAACTGAATATTCTCCGCTACCCAGACCCTCGCCTGCACAAAGTTGCGAAACCCGTTGCCGTGTTCGACGAGCGCCTGGCCAAACTGGTGGAAGACATGGCAGAAACCATGTACGACGCGCCGGGCATCGGCCTGGCCGCAACCCAGGTGGACGTGCATGAGCAAGTTGTCATCATCGACGTTACCGAAGACAAAACCGGCCTGACCGCCTTCATCAACCCGGAAATCCTGTGGTCGAGCGAAGAAAAGCAGGTTTACGACGAAGGCTGCCTGTCCGTCCCAGGCATCTATGACGGTGTCGAGCGCCCGTCCGCAGTCAAAGTACGTGCCTACAACGTCAAAGGCGAACCGTTCGAAATCGACGCCGACGGCCTGTTGGCAGTCTGCATCCAGCACGAAATGGACCACCTGAAGGGCAAAGTATTCGTTGAATACCTGTCTCCCTTGAAACGCAATCGTATCAAGACCAAACTGCAAAAAGAAGAACGTGGCTTGCAGCGCGAAGAAGCGCTGCGCGCCTCGGGCCGCCGTTACTGATACCTGCGGGGGAAGCATGAAAGTGATCTTCGCGGGCACGCCTGAGTTTGCGGCTGTTGCCCTCCAGGCCCTGCATGAAGCAGGTTTCGAGATTCCCCTGGTACTGACCCAGCCTGACCGCCCGGCCGGCCGCGGCATGCAGCTGCAGCCGTCGGCGGTCAAGCAATACGCCGTCAAGCATGGCATCGAAGTGCTGCAGCCGCTGTCGCTGCGCATGGACGCCAAGGATCCGCAGCGCGCCGCGGAAGCAAAGGCCGCCCACGAGCGCCTGCTGGCCACCGATTACGACGTGATGGTAGTAGCCGCCTATGGCCTGATCCTGCCGCGCTCCACCCTCGACATCAAGCCTTGCCTGAACATCCACGGCTCCCTGCTGCCACGCTGGCGCGGCGCCGCCCCGATCCATCGCGCGATCGAATCGGGCGATGCGGAGACCGGCGTCACCATCATGCAAATGGAAGAAGGCCTGGACACCGGCCCGATGCTGCTGGTCGAGCGCACCCCGATCACGCCGCAGGACACCACCGCGACCCTGCACGACAAACTGGCTGCCATGGGCGCCCAGATGATGGTCAAGGTGCTGCGCAAGATGGAACACGGCGTGGTGGAGGCCGTGCCGCAGCCGGAGCAAGGCGTCACCTACGCCAACAAGATCCTCAAGGAAGAAGCCGCGCTGGACTTCACCCAGCCTGCGCGTGAAATCAGCCGCAAGATCCGCGCTTTCAATCCCTTCCCCGGCGCGCATGGCGACGTGAATGGCACCGTGGTCAAGCTGTGGGGAGCCGAAGTGCTGGACGAAGGCAGCAGCGCCGCTCCAGGCCAGGTGGTTGCCGCCGACGCGCAGCACGGCATCATCGTCGCCTGTGGTGAAGGCGCGCTGCGGCTGACGCAGTTGCAGAAACCCGGCGGCAAGCGCCTGCCGGCCGCTGAATTCATCAAAGGCTTCCCGCTCGACGGGCAGCGCTTCCAGTAAATGGACCAACTCGCGGCGCTGCGCGCGCTCCGCCGCGTTGTTGAACTGGGCAGCTTTACTGCCGCCGCCGATGCCCTCGGCATTTCCCACACCATCGTTTCACGCCAGGTGCGCCAGCTCGAAGAGCACCTCGGCGCCCAGCTCCTGAACCGCACCACACGCCGCTTCGCGCTGACCGATGCAGGGCGCGACTACTACGAATCCACCCGCGAAGTGCTGGACCTGCTGGACGATGCCGACCGCAACGTCGGCCGCCACCAGGCCGAACCCACCGGCACCCTGCGCATTAACGCACCGATGGCCTTCGGCACCATCGAGGTGGCGCAATGGCTGCCCGGCTTCATGGCCCGCTATCCCGGCGTGCAGGTCGACCTGGTCTGCAATGACCGCATGGTGGATTTGATCGAAGACGGTTTCGACGTTGCGTTGCGCCTCGCGCGCGACCTGCCGGATTCGACGCTCGTGGCGCGTCGCCTGGCGACCAGCAAGGTTCTGCTGGTCGCGAGCCCCGAGTACTTGCGCAC
>JBCNOP010000234.1:0-8049 GCA_039593775.1 Pseudoduganella sp. | reverse complement strand
TCGTCGGGCAGGCCGCGCAGCTCGGCTTCGTCTTCCACCAGCAGTTTCCAGTCGTTGGTGGCATCCAGCACGTTTTCGCTGAAGCGGGTGCTGGTAGCGGCGTGTTCTTCCTGGATGGCGGCGAAGCGTTCCTTTTTATCGGCCGGCAGCTCGGCGCCGCCCATGCGGAAGTCGCGGATCGCGTTGTCGATGATGCGCTGGCGCGCCGGCGACAGGGTGGCGAACTCCGCGCTGGCGCGCAGGGCCTTGTATTTGGCGAACAGCGCCTCGTTCTGGGCCAGGGCGGTCCAGAACTCGGTCACTTTCGGCAGGTTTTCGTTGTAGGCGGCGCGCAGCTCGGGCGTGTCCACTACGTTGTTCAGGTGACTGACGATGCCCCAGGCGCGGCCCAGCAGCTCGGTGGAATTCTCCAGCGGGGTGACGAAGTTATCCCAGGTGACGTTGTCGCTTGGCGCTTCCAGTTGCGCCACGGCGGCGCGGTTCTTCTCCAGCAGGTGCTCGATGGCGGGAGTGACGTGTTCGGGCCTGATCGCATCGAAACGCGGCAAGCCGCTAAAGTCCAGCAGGGGATTGTCAGTCATTCTTAACTCCTTAAAACCAGAAAATCGGTGTCAGACCCGCAGGGTCAGACACCGGTACGCGGCGGCCGCTGGTCAAGTGTCAGACCCCGTGGGTCTGACACTGGTTTACCGGTTCAAAGCGGTTTACACGCGTTCCGCCGACTCAATAGTATTCATCAGCAGCATGGTAATCGTCATCGGACCCACACCACCCGGCACCGGCGTGATATGCGAAGCCACTTCCTTGATGCCCGCAAAGTCCACGTCGCCGCACAGCTTGCCGTTTTCGTCGCGGTTGATGCCCACGTCGATCACGATAGCCCCCGGCTTCACCATATCAGCAGTCAGGGTATTGCGGCGGCCCGTTGCTGCCACCACGATGTCTGCCTGGCGGGTGTGGTAGCCCAGGTCCGCAGTTCCGCTATGGCAGATGGTGACGGTTGCATTGGCTTGCAAGAGCAGCAGGCCCATTGGCTTGCCAACGGTATTGGAACGGCCGATCACGACAGCGTGCTTGCCCTTCAGGTTGACGCCGGTCGATTCGATCAGCTTCATGCAGCCATATGGGGTACACGGCAGGAAGCCTTCCAGGCCTGTCATCAGTTCACCAGCGCTCAGCACCGAGTAGCCGTCCACGTCCTTGGAGGTGGCGATGGCTTCGATCACCTTGTGCGGGTCGATATGCTTTGGCAGTGGCATCTGCACCAGGATGCCGTGGATGCCTGGATCGGCATTCAGGGTAGCGATGCGCTCGAGCAGTGCTTGCTCGGTCATGTCTGCCGGATACCGCTCTTTCACGGAACGGATGCCGGCGTCTTCGCATGCCTTGACCTTGTTGCGCACGTAGACATGGCTGGCCGGGTCGTCGCCGACCAGGATCACGGCCAGGCCAGGCTGTTTGCCCTTGGCGGTCAATGCGGCGGCGCGGGAAGCGATTTCGGCGCGCAGTTTTTGGGAGAGCGCTACTCCGTCGATCAGTTGTGCAGACATGATTGCTTGGATTGGTGGAATGGAAAGTCGCCATTATAAATGGTGGCGGCCTTGTGCTGCATTGCACATGATTGTAAGCTTGCTAACAAATGATCTCTTATCAGTTCCTGATTGACGCCCAACTGCGTCCCGACAAGACGCCTGATTTCTCGGCTTACCCCTTCTGCCTGCCCGCCGTGCGCCACCTTGGCCGGCTCGAATTCGACCCGGCGGTGACCTTCATCGTCGGCGAAAACGGCTCGGGCAAGTCGACTTTGCTGGAGGGGTTGGCCGTAGCGCTGGGCTTCAATGCGGAAGGCGGCAGCAAGAATTTCAACTTCAACACCCGCGAGTCGCACTCCTGTCTGCACGAATACCTGCGCATTGCGCGCGGCGTGCGCAAGCCGCGAACCGGCTACTTCCTGCGTGCCGAAAGTTTTTTCAATGTCGCGACCGAGATCGAAAGGCTGGATGAAGATCCGGAGGACGGGCCGCCGGTGATCGATTCCTATGGCGGTCGTTCTCTCCACGAGCAATCGCATGGTGAATCCTTCCTCACATTGCTGGAAAAGCGCTTCGGCGGCAAAGGCCTGTACATCCTTGACGAGCCGGAAGCGGCGCTGTCGCCGCAACGGCAGTTGCGTGCCCTGAAGCGGATCCACGAGTTGGTGCAGGAAGGCTCGCAGTTCGTGATTGCGACCCATTCGCCGATTTTGATGGCCTACCCGGAAGCCAGCATATTCGTCTGCACGCCGGAAGGCATCCGCCAGCGCGCTTACGAAGACACGGAGCACTATGAAGTCATGCACGCCTTCATGGCCAACCCGCGCGGGGCGCTCAAGAAGCTGCTAGCGACTCCGAAAGAACCCTGAACTGCACGCGCGGCACAGCGAAGCAGAATGGCGGGCCCGAATCGGCGCCGGCCATTGGGCAGGTCACCGACTGCGGCTCCAGCGGCAGCACCTCATCGAGCGGGATCGGCAGGCTGATTTCCGATTCCGCCATGCGGCCCAGGCCCGGGACCTCGATCATGGCCGTGTGCTGGCAGGCGAGGAAGCTGACCGCCTCTTGCCAGCTTGCGAAGGCGCCAGCCAGGCCGGCAGGAAGGCTGTGCAGCCCCGACACGCGGGCACGCGCTTCCAGCAGCGGCGCACTGCCGGCGCCCGGATCGATGACTGTTTTGTATTCCTCGCCATCGCGGGCGTGCACGAAGCGCGCCGGCAAATGCGTCGGCAGGATGTCGCTGAAAATGCGGGTCCCGAGCGCGTGCAGCGTGCTATCCATGACATTCCGAACGAAGTACACCTTGCCCGGCTCTTCAAGATAGAAGCGCCAGTTGCTTTGCAAAGGCGACGGCAGCAGCCGGCGCGCCGGCCCCGCCAGCGCCGGACCAAAGTGGCCATGGCGGTAAGTGAGGATGCTGAATGGTGTGAGGCCATTGCGTTTCCATAAGCGCACGCCAGCGGGCACCATGGCCTGCGCGTTCGCCGCATCCATCATCCAGGTCAGGTAGACGACATTGCGCACATCGCTTTCGAGCATCAGGAACGGCAGCCGCGAAAACACGGCACGGCGGGCGGCAGCGATGCGGCGGGAATTTGCCAGGCGGGCGAACAGGCGGCCTGTGACGCCGGGGGTTGGGTGAACGTAATTATTGGTCATATCGCGCTATCATAGGCGATTGACCTGGCGCCTTGCTGGAGGAGCCCTTCAACCCGCGTCACGGATTTTGTCCGAAGTGAAGGGCAGGGCGGGGCGCCGCAGCAGCATCTCGCGTGCGGCAGCTTCCGGCAAAGGGCGGCTGAAGTAATAGCCCTGGATTTCGTCGCAGCCCTCGGCAACCAGCAGCCGCACCTGGTCCTCGGTCTCCACACCCTCAGCGATGGCCTTCAGGCCCAGGCTGTGCGCCAGGCTGATGACGGCAGTGACGATGGCGTGGTCTTCGGTATTGCTGGCCAGGCCGGAGGTAAAGCTCTTGTCTATCTTCAGCCGGTCCACGGGGAAGCGCTTCAGGTAGCTGAGATTCGAGTAGCCGGTACCGAAATCGTCGATCGCGAGGTTGATGCCGATGGCGCGCAGGCGCTGCATCAGCGCGATGGAACCCATGGGGTCGCCCATCGACAGGCTTTCGGTCAGTTCCAGTTCCAGCAGGCCCGGGGCAACGCTGAAGCGTGCCAATGCATCTTTCACCGTCGTGTCGAAATCCTGCCGCGCAAATTGCGAGGCGGCGATATTGATTGCCACCGGCACCACGGGCACGCCCGCATCCTGCCATTCGCGCAAGCTGGCGCAAGTCTTCTCCAGCACCCATTTGCCGATATCGACAATCAGGTTGCTTTCCTCGGCCACCGGGATGAATTCCATCGGCGGCACCAGGCCTAGTTCTGGTGACTGCCAGCGCAGCAGGGCTTCCAGGCCAATGATGCTGCCGCTGCGCAGGTCCACTTGCGGCTGGAAGTGCAGCACGAACTCCTCGCGCTGCAAGGCGCGCCGCAAGCCTTGCTCCAGCGTCAGCCGCGCATCGAGACGGCGCTGCATATCGGGCGTGAAGAACTGCACGTTGCTGCAGCGCTGGCCTTTGCAGTGGTACATGGCGATATCCGCATGGCGCAACAATTCTTCCGCATCCCGGCCATCGTCAGGGTAGATGCTCAGGCCGATGCTGCCGCTGATGATGTGCTGCTGGCCGGACAGCATGACCGGTTCCGCCAGCCGTTCGCTGATGCGCTGCGCCAGCATGGCTGGTGTCAGGTGCCCCGGCGAGCTGTCCAGCAATAGCACGAACTCGTCGCCACCGAGGCGAGCCACGGTATCGCTGTCGCGCACGCAGGAGCGCAGCAGCGAGGCGACAATGCGCAGCAACTCGTCACCGACTGCGTGGCCGCGCGTGTCATTGATCTGCTTGAACTTGTCCAGGTCGACGAAGGCGACCGCGAGCGAGGTGCCGGCGAGGCGCGCTTTCTCGATCTCCTCGCCCAGCCGTTCGAGGAAACAGGCGCGGTTGGCCAGGCCGGTCAGCTCGTCGTGCGTGGCGCGGTGGCGGATCGCGACTTGCTGCAGGCGCTCGGTGACATCGTGCGCCGCGTGCATCACCGAATCGCGATTATTGAAGCGCATCGAGCAGCCAAAGAATTCCACGTCAACCGGTTTGCCGTCCAGCCGCAGCAGGCGCAGTTCGCTGCGCGGGCGCTGGTGCACCTTGTCGAGCTCCATCGGGGTCCAGGCTTCGACGGCCGCGTGGAACTGTTCCGGCACCCGGTCCATGGCCAGGGTGCCAAGCAATTGCTCGGGAGAGGCCGCCCCGAAGAGGCGCAAGGCGGCCTGGTTCAGGAAAGTGATGCGGCCGTCGCAATGGATCCAGATTGCATCCGGCGCCAGTTCCACCAGGTTGCGATAGCGTAGTTCGCTCTCCTGCAGGAACTGGTTCTTTTCATAGAGCTCACGGCTTTTTTGCTCGAGCAAAGACTCCGCCTCCTTGCGCGCAGTGCGTTCGCGCTGCAGGGTTCGGGCCGAAACGAGGTCGGGCGTAGTCTCCATGATTCTGAGTATACGTAGGAGCTTTCCTACCGACAATTAACCATTGAAACCATTTGTAGATCCGCAACGCATTTCACAATATAAAATCAATTTCCGCAATTTGAAAAACAAGGGATTCGCTGATAGAATCCTTCACACTTAGCCAAAGTCTTAGTAAATAATCACCAGCACCGTCCGGAGCACACAGGGTGGGGCGCCTTCAATCGATAGGAGACTAGTTACATGTCAGCTCAACTTGACCAGGTCACGGCACAAACGGCCAACGATCCTGATGCACAGGAAACCAAAGAATGGCTGGAGGCGTTGGAAGCCGTCCTGGAAAATGAAGGCCCTGAACGCGCCCATTACCTGATGGAGCGACTGGTCGACCTGGCCCGCCGCCGCGGCGCCGACATCCCGTTCTCCGCCAATACCGCCTACGTCAACACCATCCCCGCCCACAAAGAAGCCCACTGCCCGGGCAACCTGGAATACGAAGAGCGCCTGCGCTCGTGGATGCGCTGGAACGCGATGGCGATGGTCGTCAAGGCCAACCGCGCCGACGGCGACCTGGGTGGCCACCTGTCCTCCTTCGCCTCGCTGGCGAACATGCTGGGCATCGGCTTCAACCACTTCTGGAAAGCCGAGAGTGAAAACCACGGCGGCGACCTGCTGTACATCCAGGGCCACTCGTCCCCAGGCGTCTACGCGCGCGCCTTCCTGGAAGGCCGCCTGACCGAAGAGCAGCTGCTGAACTTCCGCCGCGAAGTGGACGGCAAGGGCCTGTCCTCCTACCCGCACCCGAAACTGATGCCTGACTTCTGGCAGTTCCCGACCGTGTCGATGGGCCTGGGCCCGCTGATGGCGATCTACCAGGCGCGCTTCCTGAAGTACCTGCACGCTCGCGGCATCGCCAACACCGAAGGCCGCAAGGTCTGGGCCTTCTGCGGCGACGGCGAGATGGACGAACCGGAATCGATGGGCGCAATCGGCATGGCTGCCCGCGAACAGCTGGACAACCTGAACATCGTGGTCAACTGTAACCTGCAGCGCCTGGACGGTCCGGTGCGCGGCAACGGCAAGATCATTCAAGAGCTGGAAGCGGACTTCCGCGGCGCCGGCTGGAACGTCATCAAGGTCATCTGGGGCCCGGGCTGGGACAACCTGCTGGCACAGGACAAGGACGGCATCCTGCAGCGCGTGATGATGGAAACCGTGGACGGCGAATACCAGAATTACAAGGCCAAGGACGGCGCCTACGTGCGCAAGCACTTCTTCGGCAAGCATCCGAAGCTGCTGGAAATGGTCGCCAACATGTCCGACGACGACATCTGGCGCCTGACCCGCGGCGGCCACGATCCGCACAAGATCTACGCTGCATTCAAGCAGGCCAACGAATCCGTCGGCAAGCCAACCGTGCTGCTGGTGAAGACCGTCAAGGGCTTCGGCATGGGCAAGTCCGGCGAAGCGCGCAACACCGCGCACCAGACCAAGAAGCTGGACGACGAGGCAATCCGCGAAATGCGCGACCGCTTCAACATCCCGATCCCGGACGACAAGCTGAAAGACATCCCGTTCTTCAAGCCCTCCGACGACGCACCGGAAATCAAGTACCTGCACGAGCGCCGCAAGGCACTGGGCGGCTACCTGCCGTCGCGCCGCATGAAGGCGGACGAACAGCTGGTGGTGCCAGGCCTGGACGCTTTCAAGGCCGTGACCGACCCGACTCCGGAAGGCCGCGAGATTTCGACCACCCAGGCCTTCGTGCGTATCATCACCGCACTGCTGCGCGACCAGTCCCTGGGCCAGCGCGTGGTACCGATCCTGGTTGACGAGTCCCGTACCTTCGGTATGGAAGGCCTGTTCCGCCAGATCGGCATCTTCAACCAGCAAGGCCAGTTGTACGAGCCGGTCGACAAGGACCAGGTGATGTACTACCGCGAAGACAAGGCCGGCCAGATCCTGCAAGAGGGCATCAACGAAGCGGGCGGCATGAGCTCGTGGATCGCTGCGGCGACCTCGTACTCGACCAACAACCGCGTGATGATCCCGTTCTTCACCTACTACTCGATGTTCGGCCTGCAGCGCGTTGGCGACCTGGCATGGGCAGCTGGCGACATGCGTGCGCGCGGCTTCCTGATGGGCGGTACCGCCGGCCGTACCACGCTGAACGGCGAAGGCCTGCAGCACGAAGATGGCCACAGCCACATCATGGCTGCCACCATCCCGAACTGCGTGCCTTACGACCCGACCTTCGGCCACGAACTGGCAGTGATTGTGCAGGACGGCCTGCGCCGCATGGTCGGTGAGCAGGAAGACGTGTTCTACTACATCACCATCATGAACGAGAACTATGCCCACCCTGGCCTGAAAGCCGGCCAGGAAGAGGGCATCCTGAAGGGCATGTACCTGCTGCAAGAGGGCGACAAGGCCGCCAAGCAGCGCGTGCAGCTGATCGGTTCGGGCACCATCCTGCGCGAATCCATCTTCGCAGCGGAACTGCTGAAGAACGACTGGAACATCGCCGCCGACGTGTGGTCCGCTCCTTCGCTGACCCTGGTGGCGCGCGAAGGCACCGACTGCGACCGCTGGAACATGGTCAACCCGACCAAGGAACAGCGCGTGCCTTACGTGACCGGCCTGTTGAAGGACACCACCGGCCCGATCGTTGCAACCACCGATTACATGCGTGCATTCGCTGAACAGATCCGTCCTTACATGCCGGAAGGCCGCACCTACAAGGTGCTGGGCACCGATGGCTTTGGCCGTTCGGACAGCCGCGCCAAGCTGCGCGAGTTCTTCGAGGTGAACCGCTACTACATCACCGTCGCATCCCTGCGTGCCCTGGCGGACGAAGGCAAGATCGCGATGTCGGTTGTGGAAGACGCCATCAAGAAGTACGGCATCAACCCGAACAAGCCAAATCCGGTGACCCAATAAATAAGAAGACGGAGCAAACACTATGAGCATGGTTGAAGTGAAAGTCCCGGATATCGGCGACTTC
>JBCNOP010000233.1:0-8084 GCA_039593775.1 Pseudoduganella sp. | reverse complement strand
CGCTATATTCAGGCGCGACTTTTTTGATAAAAGCTTGCGTGCCGAGGCGGAAGTTTTCGGTCGCAGCGACCAGGCCGAAATAGTCGGCGCCCAGGTCCGCGGATTCTTCCAGCGTCATGTTCAGGCCCCGGTGCAGCGCTTCCCACGTCAGCTGCACCGCCTCCGGCGATTGCTCGAGGATGTCGTACAGGATGGCGCGTGCGGCATCCATCAATTCGTCCGGACTTGTGACCTGCTGCACCAGTCCAATCCGCAGGGCCTCTTCTGCATCGATGGCGCGCCCGCGCAGCAGCATTTCGGCGGCCCGGCCTTTACCGACCAGGCGCGCCAGCCGCGTGGTGCCGCCAAAGCCGGCCACGGCGCCGATGCGCACTTCGGGGTGGCCCAACCTGGCGTGGCTGGCTGCTATGCGGATCATGCAGGCTTCGGCCAGTTCCAGCCCGCCGCCGAAAGCATGGCCGTTCAGGGCGGCCACCACGACCTTGCCGAGGTTTTCGATGCGCTTGGTAATGCGAACCGCCAGGCGGGCGAATTCGCGCACTTCCAACGGCGTGGCCTGGCTCAGGTACTTGATGTCGGCGCCGGCGGAAAAGGCCTTGGAGCCGGTGCCGGTCAGGATCACGGCGCCGGCGCTGGTGCTGGCCGCGGCCATTTCCAGCAATTCCTCCAGGCGTTGCAGGGTTGGCAGGTCGAGTGCATGCAGGGCATCGGGGCGATTCAGCGCGATCACGGCGATGCCGGCAGATTCTCCATACAGGACGGTCATGGCTTGGGCTCCGGAATTGGAATTGGTTTAGTATAGGTTTCCGAATCTGGCTTCAGTTTGACGATTTCAGAAAATCGTTTTCCAAGAATGAAAAACCTTGCCTTCGACTGGAATGAGCTCAAATTCTTCCTCGCTGCCGCGCGCGGCGGTGGCTTGAGCGGCGCGGCTGCGACGCTGGGGACCAGCGCGTCGACGGTCTCGCGCCACATCGATGCACTGGAGCGCCGCATCGGCCGCATACTTTTCCTGCGCCAGCAAAGCGGCTATGCGCTGACCGACGATGGCAGCGAGCTGTTAGCCCATGTCGAACAAGTGGAGCAGGCGATGGCCGTCGCCGAGCACACGGCGCGCCGGCCGGCGCAGCAGGAAGTGTCCGGCGTGGTTCGCCTGGCGACCACCGAAATGCTGGCGCAGTACCTGGTGGCGCCGAAGCTGCCTGCCTTGCGCACACTGCATCCGGCGCTGCGGGTGGAACTCGATATCGCGCTGGGGTCGGTCAACCTGTCGCGGCGCGAAGCCGACCTCGCGCTGCGCATGGCCGCACCAGATGATGGTGCCGCTGACTACATCGCCAAGCGTATCGGCAAGCTGGATTTCGGTCTTTACCAGGCGGCTGGCGCCGCGCACGAGGGCGACGGCTACATAAGCTGGGAGGGCGCCTGGGACGGGCTGCCGATGGCGGCTTCGCTACGTACTGCATATGCCGGCAAAGCACCGGTCCTCTCGTGCAACAGCCTGCCGACCCAGATCGCGGCTGCGCGGGCCGGGGTGGGCACCGCCATGCTGCCCTGTTTCATTGGCGATGCCGAGCCGGCGCTGCAACGCATCGAACGCCAGGCCGTTCCGGTATCACGCGATTTGTGGTTGGTCTATCACCGCGACCTCAAAGCCAGCCAGCGCGTCCAGGCGATGGCGGCCTTCCTGGCGGAGATCGCCGGCGTTTGCCACGCCAGAGCCCTTTAATGTACTATTCGCCAATTGGGTGCGCGCGTCCTGTCCTGGATGCGCGTTAAACGGGAAACCGGTGACACTGCCAAAGCAGTCATTCCGGTGCAGCCCCCGCTGCTGTAAGCCTGACGACTTCGGAACACGCCACTGCGCATCGCGCGGGAAGGCCCGAACGAGGATGAAGGCGAGCCAGAATACCGGCCCGATACTGCCAGCACTATTCTTCGGGGTGAAGGGAAGCCGCTGTCGACCGGCTTCCTGCGTTTTGTCCGCCTGACTCCTGTCGACCGTCCTCTTCCTCCCCCTGATGGTGTTCCCATTGACCATTCGACGGGAGAACTCGAATGCACATCATGGAAGGTTTCCTGCCGCCGGCGCACTCGCTTGGCTGGGCAGCCGTATCCATCCCTTTCCTGGCCTGGGGCCTGCGCAGCATGGCGCGCGACCTGCAGGCGCACCCCGAACGGCGCATGCTGCTGGGTGTTGCTTCGGCCTTCGCATTCCTGCTGTCTGCGCTGAAACTGCCGTCGGTGACGGGAAGCTGTTCGCATCCGACCGGAGTGGGGCTGGGCGCGCTGCTGTTCGGGCCTGTGGCGATGGTGCCGGTTGGCTTTGTCGTGCTGCTGTTCCAGGCCTTGCTGCTTGCGCACGGCGGCCTGACCACGCTTGGCGCCAACGTGTTTTCCATGGCGATCGTCGGCCCCTTCGTTTCCTATGGCGTATTCCGCGCTGCCGCCGCCATGGGCCTGTCGCGCGCGGTTGCGGTGTTCGCAGCCGCCTGCATCGGCGACCTGGCAACCTACCTGACCACCTCTGCGCAACTGGCCTGGGCCTTTCCTGATCCGGCCGGCGGCATGGGGGCTTCGTTCGCCAAATTCGCGGGCATTTTCGCGCTGACGCAACTCCCGATCGCCATCAGTGAAGGCTTGCTGACTGTGCTGGTAGTGAATGCGATGACTCGCTTCAACGCGCATGAGCTGCGCCTGCTGCCGGTCATGGCGCACGTGAAAGGTAAAGCTGCATGAAGGCGCGTACTGGGTTGATTTGGGCGGCCATTATCCTGTTGACCGTGCTGCCGCTGTGGTTCGCAGTCGTGCCGCCGGCCGAACCGGGCGGCGAGGCGCCAGCAGCTTTCAGTGGCGCGGATTCTCGTGCGCAGCAGGCAATTGGCATCATCGCGCCACACTACAAACCCTGGTTTGCGCCGCTGTTCGAACCACCGAGCGGCGAGATCGCGTCGCTGCTGTTCGCACTGCAAGCGGCACTGGGCGCGGGCGTGATCGGCTTCTGGCTCGGGATGTCGGTTGCGCGCGAACGGGAGCAAAGGCGCGCGCAGCAAGCGCCCACACAAGAATCCCATGCGGATTGACGCCGCCGCCTACGCCTGCCGTTGGCAGGACGTCACCCCGGCAGCCAAAGCCTTGTTCGCCCTGGCCGGTGTCGCCGCCGCCTGGCTCGCGCGCACTCCCGGTACGCTGGCCGTGCTCGCGCTGCTGTCGATGTTCGCCACACTGGTTGGCGCGCGTGTGCCAATGCGCAGCTACTTTGCCGTGGCAGTAGCGCCGCTCGGCTTCCTCCTGTTGTCCTGCCTGACGATGCTGGTCACGGCTGCAAACGGCGGTGGCTGGCGCTGGGCGCCGGAACTATTGCCGGCGGTGACGCACATTGCCCTGCGCTCGCTCGCCGCATTGGCCGCTGTACTGGGCCTGGTGCTGACAACGCCAATGCCAGCACTGCTTGCCTTGCTGCGTCGCCTGCGCGTACCCGAGCTGCTGCTGGACTTGATGGCCCTGTGCTATCGCATGCAGTTCGTGCTGCGCCAGGCATGGGACGAAGGCAGCACCGCGCAAGCAGCGCGCCTTGGGCATTGTGGCATGCGCCAGCAGTGGCGATCGATGGGCCTGTTGGCAGGACAGATGGCGGTGCAGGTGTGGCAGCGCGCATCCGCACTGCAGATGGCCGCCGATGCACGTGCATTCCGGGGCAGCCTGCGCTTCATGCCGGCGTCCTTCCCCCATGCGCGGCGGCAGTTCGTGGTATCGCTGCTGGCCAGCACACTGCTGCTGGCTTTCTCCCTGCGGGACCATGTATGACGCCGCTGATTGAACTCGAAGCAGTGGATCACACGTTCGCCGACGGCAGCCCTGGCCTGCGCGGCTGCAGCTTGTCGCTTGGCCGCGGCAGCCGCCACGCGCTGCTCGGCGCTAACGGCGCCGGCAAGACAACACTATTGCTCCATCTGAATGGCTTGCTGCGCCCAAGCGCGGGCCGTTTGCGCTGGCACGGTCGCGAATATGAGTACAGCCGCAGCGGACTGGCCTCGTTGCGAAGCCGCGTTGGCCTGGTATTCCAGAACCCGGAGCGCCAGCTCATTTCGGCACTGGTCGAAGAGGACGTAGCTTTCGGACCGTTGAACCTCGGCCTCGACGAAGCCGCCGTGCGCAGCCGCGTGGCCGCAGCGCTTGACGCAGTAGGGCTGGGCGGCTTCGGCCGCCGCCCGGTGCACCACCTGAGCTTTGGCCAGAAGAAGCGCGTCTGCATCGCCGGCGTGCTGGCCATGGAACCCGAAGTGCTGCTGCTGGACGAACCAATGGCAGGCCTGGACGCGCCCATGCAGGCCGAACTCGAAGCATTGCTCGACCGCCTCGCCGCACGCGGCGTCACGATCGTGCTATCCACCCACGACGTCGACTTCGCCTACCGCTGGGCCGACGAAATCCACATGATGGCTGGCGGCCGCTGCATTGCATCCACTCCCGCCCAGGATCTGGCATCCCAGCGCGAAGCCTTGCGCGCTGCCGGCCAGCGCTTGCCGCACGCCCTGGCATTGCACGCCGAACTGGCGAAGCGCGGCCTTCTTCCCACCGGCACTGCGCCGCGCAGCATCGACGCCGTGCTGGCCGCCCTGCGTGCGCAACCAGCCAAAGAACAAACAGGAGAACTACAGACATGACATCCGGCCCTGCAGGCAAAGTCTGGTTTGTCGGCGCCGGCCCCGGCGATCCCGAACTGATCACAGTCAAAGGACAAAAGCTGCTGGCGCAAGCCGGCGCCGTGCTGTTCGCCGGTTCGCTGGTGGACCGCGCAGCGACGCTGTACGCGCCGCCCGGCTGCGTGGTCCGCGACTCGAAAGACATGACGCTGGAAGAAATGACGGCATGGCTGATCGAGCAAACGCGCAACCACGCCACCGTGGTGCGGCTGCAGACTGGCGACCCCGGCCTGTATGGCGCCCTGATCGAAATGGCGCGCCCGCTCAGCGCGGAAGGCATCGAATGGGCCGTCGTGCCGGGCGTTTCGTCCGCCATGGCCTCGATGGCCGCCGCCGGCGAATCCATGACCCTGCCCGAGGTAACGCAAAGCGTGATCTTCACCCGCGTCGAAGGGCGCACGCCAATGCCGGAAGGAGAAGACCTGGCCAGCCTGGCCGCGCACCGCACCACGCTGTGCATCTTCCTGTCGATCACCCTGATGTACAAGGTTGAAGCGGCGCTGCGTGCAGCCGGCTGGCCGGAAGACGCACCGATGCTGGTCGTGCACAAAGCCAGCTGGCCGGGCGAAGAAAAGATCCTGCGCGGCACCCTGGCCGACATTAAGCAGCGCTGCCGCGAGGCCGGCGTGGCAAGCCAGGCCATGATCGTCGCCAGCCCCACGCTGGGCGCACTGCACTGGGAAACCTTGGTGCGCTCCAAATTGTACGACCCAACTTTTACCCACCGTTTCAGAAAGGCCAGCGCATGAACCAATCCATCATGATGCCAGCGATTGCAGCAGCGAGCGATACCATCCTCGTCGTCGGCCATGGCTCCCGCGAGGAGTCCGGCAACCAGGAAATCCGTGACTTCGTCGACATGTGGCGCGCGCGCCGGCCAGGCTGGCGCATCGAACTGTGCTTCATCGAGTTTGCGCCGCCGGAGCTGAACGCCAGCCTGCAGGATGTAGCCGCGAATTCGCGCCGCGTGCTGGTGGTGCCGCTGATCCTGAACGCCGCCGGCCACGTCAAGATGGAGATCCCGGAAGCCATCGAGGGTGCGCGCGCCGCCTTCCCGCAGACAGAATTCCTGCTGGCGCCGCACCTGACTGCCTGTGACCCGGTGCTGGCCATCCTCAAGCGCCGCCTGCGCAAGGCAATGGGTTCGCTCGACATGCCGGATCCAACCACCACCGGCGTGGTGGTGCTGGGCCGCGGCTCTTCCGACCGCGGCGCCAACGGCGAAATGGCCAAGATGGCACGCTGGCTGCTGGAAGAAGGCGATCACGAACTGGTGGACCTGGCCTTCACCGGCATCACTTGGCCGCGCCTGGAGAAAGTGGTGCAGCGCCAGGTAACGCTGGGCATGCGCCAGGTCGTGGTGCTGCCGTACTACCTTTACACCGGCACCCTGATGCAGCGCATCCACCGCCAGGTCGAACATTTGCGCATCCAATACCCACAGGTGCGCTTCGCCTGCACCGAGCATTTCGGCTTCGAGGACGAAATCTTCGAATTGATGGAGCAGCGCGTGGAAGACTTGCGCGCCGGCGTGCCGGACAGCCGCCTGCCTTGCGACGGCTGCAGCTATCGCGAGATTGCGCATGACCTGGGCCATGGCCACTCGCACTCGCACACGCACGATCATTCGCACGACCACCCACATGCACATGCAGAGGCGCATCCGGCATGAGCACCATCAACACCGTCACCGAGCAATTGACCCGCGCCGGCCAGGCGATCGAGCATGACAGCTTCGCGATCATCGATGCCGAAGTCGGCTCCCACACGTACACCGACGCGCAATGGCCGGTCGTGCGCCGCATGATCCATGCAAATGCGGATTTCGACTTCAACGGCCTGACCGACTTCCATCCGGCGGCGGTGCGGGCCGGCATCGCCGCCATGCTGGCCGGCGCGACGCCGGTCGTGGCCGACGTTGAGATGATCTGCTCCGGGCTGTCGCAACCTCGGCTGGCCCACTTCGGCATGAAGACGCACCAGTTCATCAGCGACGCCGATGTGATCGAGGCAGCGAAGGCGGAAGACACCACGCGCGCAGTACAGGCGATGCGCAAAGCCCACCGCCTCGGCCTGCTGGACGGGGCTATCGTCGGCATCGGCAACGCGCCCACGGCGCTGATCGAACTGGTGCGCCTGATCCGCGAGGAAGGCGTACGCCCGGCGCTGGTAGTTGGCATGCCGGTCGGTTTCGTCTCCGCCGCGGAGTCCAAGGACCTGATGGCGGAAATGGCCGAAGTGCCGTGGATCGTCATTCGCGGCCGCAAAGGCGGCTCGACGCTGGTGGTGGCCGCCCTGCACGCGCTGCTGGCACTGGCCGAAGCAAAGCAGAAAGCGGGACAGGCATGAAGGAAAAGGCCGCAGCCGAACGCGGCACACGCACCGGTTTCACCACCGGCGCCTGTGCTGCCGCGGCGGCGCGCGCTGCGGTGCTTGGCCTGGCGACAGGCCAGGTGCCCAGTGAGATCGAAAGCCTGCTGCCCAACGGCAGCCGGGTGCGCTTCGCCGTGCACGACGGTTCCTGTGACGCGCAGTCAGCGCATGCCATGGTGGTCAAGTTCGCCGGCGACGACCCCGATTGCACCGACGGCGCCCACCTGACGGTCGACCTGCGCCTGCTGCCCGGCCAAGCGGGAGAGGTGCAGTACGTGGCCGGCGACGGCGTCGGCACCGTGACGATGCCCGGCCTCGGGCTGGAAGTCGGCGGGCCGGCCATCAACCCGGTACCGCGCCGTAACATCGCCGATAACTTGCGCGAAGCCGCCCCGGCCCTGCTGCAAGAGCATGGCATCGAAGTCACCATCAGCGTGCCGGATGGGCAGGTGATGGCCAAAAAGACCACCAATGCGCGGCTTGGCATCCTGGGCGGCATCAGCATCCTTGGCACCACGGGCATCGTCAAACCGTATTCGACGGCGGCCTGGCGTGCCAGCGTGGTACAGGGCGTGCAAGTCGCGGCCACTACGGGCCACGAGGTGGTGGCGCTGACCACCGGTGGCCGCACAGAGACCTTCGCCATCGCCACGCTGCGCGCCGAGCGCCCCG
This sequence comes from Pseudoduganella sp., assembly GCA_039593775.1. Lineage (GTDB taxonomy): Bacteria > Pseudomonadota > Gammaproteobacteria > Burkholderiales > Burkholderiaceae_D > Rugamonas. The sequence goes on along the minus strand of JBCNOP010000233.1, from coordinate 333 downwards.
AACTGCCATCGGCCTGCTTCGTGCAGATGGGCGACTTCCTGCGCTATGCGCTGGACGAAGCGGCCTCGCAGCGCATCGGACTCGTGGTGCTCGCGGTCATGGTGGGCAAGCTGACCAAGATTGCGCAAGGCGAAACCATCACCCACGCCAACCGCAGCGAAGTCGATACCGACCTGGTGGCGGAAATCGCCCGCCGCATCGGCGCTACGCCGGAGGACTGCGCCGCCATCGCCGCGGCCGAGACGGCGCGCTTCGGCGCCGAACTGATGGTCGAACGCGGCCTGGGAGATGCTTTCCACCACGCGCTGGCGCAAGCCGCCATCGATACCCTGA
>JBCNOP010000232.1:0-8087 GCA_039593775.1 Pseudoduganella sp. | reverse complement strand
CCGAGTGGGGAATGACCTGATTAACTCAAGGGGATTGCAGCATATCCCGACCAACGATTGAGGATCCCCATCGCGTCTTGCATCAGGGTCCGGGCTGGAAGACAAAGCGCCCAACAAGACCGTTTATAGTTTCGCAGGCCGAACCGTTTCAGCAGCTACAGCGCCTTGATCGGGGAGCTACTTCGCCTTGAAAAATTGGGAAGCCCTTATAGTGGAGCTAACCGGCGGCGGAAGCGCGCAGCACTGTAGCCGTCCGGTTGAGTGTAGTGTTGGACACGCGCGTGAACTGGCCGCGAAGGCCCAGACGACAGCGTGTCCGCGAATGCGCCCAGGCTAGCGGCGACCGGCCGCACAGCACTGGACTTGCCACCGAACTTTGCGCAGACGGCCCAAGCGGCACCGCAAGCCGCACTGGCGGATTTGCCAGCGGCCCAAGTGCCAAGATTAAGAGCTGAAGCCTGCATCATGTTCAAAGCGATGGCCAACGTTCACGCTAACCAGCACGACAAAGCGCAGCTTTGGCGTGTCCAGCGAACGAAGTGATCGAGGTTGAGCATGTTGTTAGCCCTTAAACGGTGAAGACAAAGGCGAAACCAACAATGCCCCTGCAAATAACTTACGCCAGTTGGGATCATTAAGATGGTCGCACCACGCCACCAAATTATGCATTTCTAGCGATTCGAGTTCAATACAGCCTCGTCCATAGGCAAGCTTTGCACCGGCCGCAGCCAGTTTTTCCAATCGTGAAATTGAATGATCGTTTGGCGCCACATCACCTACAGCGATTGCTTGAAGGAGTTCTTCAGCGGCACGTTGGATTGATAAGAATTCTGATGCGTCGTCTTCTCGCATATCGAGGGCTAACGTGTGCGATAACCGGCGGCTGGAGCGCGTAGCGCGTAAGACGTCCGGTTGATTAGGAGGTTAGGCATATTTTTACCGAATGCGACTAGAGCCGAAGATGGCCTGCCAAAAACGATCACCTTGGACCAAGGCGAGGATGCCACAGCCAAGTATAGAAACGAATGCGATACCCTCTTTCCAAATCAAAGACGACACATCGAACTTGTAGGTGATTGCGACAGCAATCACCACGCCAAGTAGCGCGCCACAAACGAAGCGCGTAACTTGCTCAGATTTCGAGACCTCGTGATCGTCAACGATGCGCATATGAGCCTAACGTGTGCGATAACCGGCGGCTGGAGCGCGCAGCGCGTAAGCCGTCCGGTTGATTAATGGGTTAGACAACATGATCAATCACCTTGCGAGCGCTCGCCAGGAAATCACTGAGCTGCGCAGGATCTGCACTGCCGCCATCCTCCGATAACTCGAGCCAGGACGCGAGTACATCAGTTTCCTGTGGCCCGCGCTCATTGAATTGTTCTATAAATGCGCGTAATACCTGAAACGCCTGACGAAGTGTAAGGGTCTCATCGAATTCGGTGTCAGAGATGCGAGTCATAGCAAAGCTGGTCTAACGTGCGGGTTAAGCGGCGCCGGTACGGCGTCCGCTTGAATTAAGTGTTAGGCCGAAATGTATCATGGCTCAAGCCTCGTAAGAAGAAGGCGAAACCGACTTGGGTTCGGACGGAAGCTCCCAAACAAAATACCATTCGCAGGTTTCGCCGTCCTCGTCTTTGAATTCGTGTTTAAGCGTCCAGCCCAAATCAAGCAGCGCCTGGGCGCGCGCAGGACCATGTGCTTTGGCTTCTCGTGGAGTTGGCGCGTGCATCGAGTCTAACGTAAAGTCGACGTCATATTGACGTTTTAATAAATTTCATTATGACGGCTAATGCCCCTTTGATCAATGTCTAGATCCTGGAGTTGAAAGTCGGCGACCATAAATTCTCCTAACACCGGAGGATTACGTCATGCCCCCAACCGAGCCAAAGCTTCTTGACCAAGTGCGCACATTGATCCGAACCATGCACTACAGCATTCGAACTGAGCAGGCATACGTAGACTGGATTCGCCGGTTCATTCTCTTTCATAAAAAGCGGCACCCTGCACAAATGGGCAAAGCCGAAATTGAGGAATTCCTGACTCATCTCGCTGTCGACCGAAGGGTCGCGGCCTCAACCCAATCGCAGGCCAAGTCAGCCCTACTCTTCCATTATCAAAAGGTCCTGAAAATTGAGGTCGAATGGTTGAAGGATGTCGTCGCAGCCAAACAACCCCAGCGTCTGCCCACCGTACTCACCGTCGACGAAACAAGAAGTCTGCTGTCGCACATGAAAAGCGAAACCTGGCTAGTGGCATCGCTCCTCTACGGTAGCGGGCTGCGCCTTATGGAAGCATGCCGGCTGCGATATTGATTTCAATGCGCGTCAGATCACGGTACGAAATGGCAAAGGCGCCAAGGACCGCGTGACAATGCTACCGGAAGCTCTTGTTGTTCCGCTTAAATCCCATCTGGAGCTGGTCAGGGTTCGGCACCAATGTGACTGCGAACAAGGCGGCGGAGAAGTCTACTTGCCGTTTGCATTGGATCGCAAATATCCGGCTGCTGCGCGGGAATGGAAATGGCAATATGTTTTTCCAGCAGATGGTCTTTCGGAAGACCCGCGCTCGGACATCGTACGGCGGCATCATATCGATGAACAGCGTGTGCAGCGCGCTGTGAAGCAAGCAGCGCAAGATGCGAATATCCAGAAGAAGGTTACGCCACATACGCTGCGCCATAGCTTTGCAACACACTTGCTGCAGAATGGATACGACATTCGAACCGTGCAGGAACTACTCGGTCACAAAGATGTTCGCACAACGCAGATTTATACGCACGTGCTTAACCGCGGCGGCAACGCTGTTCTCAGTCCATTGGACCGCTAGTTGTGCCCCAACATCCCATCAGCGTCAATGACATGAATTGCGAATCCAGGAAACCTCGTGCGAATGGCCTGAGCCAATTCTGGTGGGGCTCTCTGATCCAGTGCAATCGACAGAACATGATCACCGCGGACGCGTACCTGAAAGCGAATTGATGAAGGAAATTGAGCGCTATCGAACGTGTATTGTTCGGCAGCCTCTGAAACCACCGATGTAACGCCAATAGTCGATAAAGCGAATTTCAAAGCTCGCTTGACTTCGAGTTCGGTCGCCAGCGGAACGCTTTTGATTTCGATAGGCTTGGGTCCCGTTATATGGGCGTTCAAGCCAAGAGCTGCGTCTTCAATCAGGCCGGCTACTTCCTTGGCAACCACCGACTCGGACCCAATCGGTCCACGCGAAAAGGCTGCCAGGCCGGCAATCACGGCGCCAACCAGGAAGAAGCTAGTTATCGTTTTCTTCATCGGCGCCTAAATGATCCTTACCAATCGTGGGCTTTTTGAAGTGCCTCCAGAACCCCAGGATTGTCCTTATAACGCTTGCGCAGTCTAGCTTCGTCTCTATCGAGCTTCCCACAGCGATACTTTTTCATCGCATCAGCAATCTCCTGGCGACGCTCTGCGTCGTAACGTTCTTCGCCGGCGAAGTGGTTGCAAACAGCGATTCGTTCGGCAACCGCTCCGACTTCTTTGGGCTGCCCCTTTTTCAGATCGGCAAACGGGTCTTCTTCAGCATGAACACCCGAGGCGGCAAGGGCCAATAAAACGAAGAATTTGAAACGCAGCATTTCACCCCGAACGAAAACCAGTTTTGCTAACCTGCTCTGGAAACCAGTAAAAATAGAGCGCAGTCTCATGGGCGACTTGTTCCAGGGAGCGATAAACGAATCGGTCGAAACCGCCCACTTCGAAGCCATTCCGTAAATAAAGCTTGCAGGCAGGGACGTTGTTGGTTTGGGTTTCCAGTCGCAGGCCCTTGAGTTGCCTGTCCTGCGCCCAGGATTTGGCAAAGTTGATGAGCGCAGTTGCAATACCGAGTTGGCGAAACTTGCGTGAAACGACGATGTGCTCGATGGAGCCTAGCTCGTTCCAAGTCGATGCAAGATCGATCTTGCCAGCCAATACGCCATCCACAAATGCTCCATAGGACTCAACGTCATCTTCGCCTTCATCATCCTCGCGGTAGCATTTGGTGAACGCTTCTACAGTCCGCGTGTTCAGCCTGATATCGCCGTCGACCAGGGAAATGTCGAATACCTCGCAGGACGTGAACGAGTTCTCTTCTCGATCAAGCGAAGTTGCCAAGTGCTCGTGGATTTTCTCAATTTCCATGAGACCTCATTCCAGAATGTCAGCCTTTGGACAAAGCTTTCAGCGCTTGCTTGATGCCATCGGAAACCGAGGAACCGGCGGGCACAGTCTTCAGCGCTTGCAAAGCTTCTTTGTCGGAGTAGCCCAGCGCCAGCAGCGCATTCAGGATGTCGGACTGCGAATCGTGGACCGGGTGTGCTCCGGCTGCGCCAATGTCGGCGCCCAACTTGCCCTTCAATTCCAGCAGCAGGCGTTCGGCGGTTTTCTTGCCGATGCCGGGGATCTTCACCAGGCGTCCGGCTTCCTGCAGCGTGACCGCTTGCGCCAGGTCGGCGATCGACAGGCCGGACAGGATCGACAGCGCGGTGCGCGCGCCGATGCCGCTGATCTTGATCAACTGGCGGAACACTGCGCGCTCCTCGGCATTGCCGAAGCCGAACAGCAGGTGCGCGTCTTCGCGGATCGTCAGGTGGGTGAACAGGCTGACCTTTTCGCCTACGCCGGGCAGGTTATAGAAGGTAGACATCGGCACGTCGACTTCATAGCCGACGCCTTGTACGTCTACCAGCAGTTGCGGGGGATTCTTTTCGAGCAGGATGCCGGTGAGACGTCCGATCATATTTTTCCTTTGGGTGCAGTTAGCCCACCAGGCGGCCGCGCTTCATGCGCAGTCCGGACAGGGCGGGATGGGCGTTGGTGACGACGGCCAGTGTGGCCTGGCTGTTGGCGTGGCAGATGGCGATGCCGAGGGCGTCGGCGGCGTCAGTGCCGGGCAGGCCGGGCAGCGCCAGCAGGCGCGCGACCATATCCTGCACCTGCGCCTTGGTGGCGCGGCCGGTGCCGACGACGGCTTGCTTCAGCTGTGTCGGGGAGTATTCGGCGACCTTGAGTTCGTGCGTGACCAGGGCGCAGATCGCGGCGCCGCGGGCCTGGCCGAGCAGCAGTGTCGATTGCGGGTTGACGTTGACGAAGACTTTTTCGATTGCGGCGCAATCGGGTTTGTAGGTGGCGGCGATTTCCGCTACCCCGTCGAGGATGACCTTGAGCCGCTGCGGCAGGTCGCCCTCGCCGCTCTTGATGGTGCCGGAGGCGATGTAGCGCAGCTTGTTGCCCACTTTTTGGATGACGCCAAAGCCAGTGGTGCGTAAGCCGGGGTCGATGCCGAGAATTATCATTCCCGGATTTTACGGCAGAAACCGGTAAACCGGTGTCAGACCCACAGGGTCTGACACCATCTGCGCACCGTTTGCGGCCTGAAAAAGACCTGCGGCCGCCGAACAGACGGGGTCTGACCCTGCGGGTCAGACCCCGCTTTGCCGGTTTTAGTGACGGAAGTGGCGAGTGCCGGTGTACAGCATCACCACGCCACGCTCATCGGCGGCGTCGATCACTTCCTGGTCGCGCATCGAGCCGCCAGGCTGGATTACGCAGGTCGCACCTGCATCAACCACCACATCCAGGCCATCGCGGAACGGGAAGAACGCATCGGAAGCCACCACGGAACCAGCCAGCGACAGGCCCGCATTCTGTGCCTTGATCGAAGCGATACGCGCGGAATCGATACGGGACATCTGGCCCGCACCCACGCCCAGGGTCATATTGCCGCCGCAGAAGACGATGGCGTTCGACTTCACGTATTTGGCCACGCGCCATGCGAACATCAGGTCAGCCAACTGCTGCTGGGTAGGCTGCAGCTTGGTCACCACGCGCAGTTCCGACTGCAGCACGTTCTTGGAGTCAGCCGACTGCACCAACAGGCCGCCGCCCACGCGCTTGAAGTCCATTGCGTTCACGCCGTCGCCCAGCGGGATCTCCAGCAGGCGTACGTTCTGCTTGGCCGACATGATCTGGCGCGCTTCAGCGGTGAAGGAAGGAGCGATCAGCACTTCCACGAACAGCTTGGCCAGTTCGGTGGCGGCAGCGCCGTCCACTTCCACGTTGAAGGCGATGATGCCGCCGAAAGCGGAGGTCGGGTCGGTCTTCAGCGCGCGCTGGTAGGCTTCCAGGGCGGTCGCGCCCAGGGCCACGCCGCATGGGTTGGCGTGCTTGATGATCACGCAGGCGGTGGAGCCCATGGACTTGACGCACTCCCACGCTGCATCAGCGTCGGCGATGTTGTTGAAGGACAGTTCCTTGCCCTGCAGCTGGCGGTAGTTGGCCAGTGCGCCGGCTACCGGAGCCAGGTCGCGGTAGAAGGCAGCCGACTGGTGCGGGTTTTCGCCGTAGCGCATGTCCTGCACTTTTTCGAAGGCCACGTTCAGGGTTGCCGGGTAGGCGGAACGGGTCTCGTGCTTGCGGTCCGGGCCCAGGCTCGAGAAGTAGTTGGTAATGGCGCCGTCGTACTGCGCGGTGTGCGCGTAGACCTTCTTGGCCAGGTTGAAGCGGGTTTCGTAGGAAACGTAACCCGGGGCGTTGTCGGTGCCCTTCATCTCCGCCAGCACTACGCCGTAGTCGGTCGGGTCGCAGATCACCACCACGTCCTTGTGGTTCTTGGCAGCGGAGCGCAGCATGGCCGGGCCGCCAATGTCGATGTTCTCGATCGCGTCTTCCAGCGAGCACTCGGCCTTGGCCACGGTCGCCTGGAACGGGTACAGGTTCACCACCACCATGTCGATGGTCGGGATGCTGTGCTCTTCCAGCTTGGCGACGTGCTCAGGGAAGTCGCGGCGGGCCAGGATGCCGCCGTGGACTTTCGGGTGCAGCGTCTTCACGCGGCCATCCAGCATTTCCGGGAAACCGGTGTAGTCAGCCACTTCGGTGACCGGCACGCCGTTATCGGCCAGCAGTTTCGCGGTACCGCCGGTGGACAGGATGTTGACGCCCATGGCCGACAGGGCCTTGGCGAAATCCAGCACGCCGGTCTTGTCGGATACGGAGATGAGAGCTTGTTTGATCATAGCTGTGGGGGGAAGGTTACGAAAATCTGGTCAAAACCAACCGGCCCCACGGCCCGTCGCGGCCAATAGGGACCGGGACGCGGAATCAGCCTTACAGCAGGCCGTGTTCCTGTAATTTCTTGCGCAAAGTATTGCGGTTAATACCCAGCATCTGGGCTGCGTGCGACTGGTTGCCGTCGGCGCGGCCCATCACGACTTCGAGGATAGGACGCTCAACGGTCATCACTACCATGTCATACACGTTCGATGCTTGCTGCTCGCCCAGGTCATTGAAGTAGTCTTCCAGGCTTTTCTGGACTACTTCCTGAATGCTTTCTTTGCTCATTTTCTTATCGATCTTGCTAATTATTTGCCAATGCAGGCGCGGTTCACGCAGCCAGCGGTTCTTCGGCGAGGCGGTATTGTAACCGGTCACCGTACTTCCATTGGGATTCGAAGAAACTGTCGACTGCGCGCAGTTGTTCTGCGGTCGACTCGAGGCGGTTCATCTCCTGACGGAACTCCTCCCCGCCCGGGAGGTCGCGCACATACCATCCAATATGCTTGCGCGCGGTGCGCACGCCCAGGAATTCGCCGTAAAAGGCGTAGTGGGCCTGCAGGTGTTCGTCCATCAGCTTGCGCACCTCGGCCACCAGCGGCGCCGGCAAATGTTCGCCGGTGCGCAGGAAATGGTCGATTTCGCGGAAGATCCATGGGCGCCCCTGGGCTGCGCGGCCGATCATCACGGCGTCTGCGCCGGTCTTGTCGAGCACAAAGCGCGCTTTTTCAGGGGTGGTGATGTCGCCGTTGGCGACTACCGGGATTTTTACTGCGGCCTTGACGGCGGCAATGGTGTCGTACTCGGCGTCGCCGGTATAGCCGTCGGCGCGGGTGCGGCCGTGCAGCGTCAGCATCTGGATGCCGGCTTGTTCGGCGATGCGGGCGATACGCAGGGCGTTCTTGTTCTCGCGGTTCCAGCCGGTGCGGAATTTCAGGGTGACCGGCACGTTCACGGCCGGCACCACCGCTTCCAGGATGCGCTGGACCAGGTCTTCATGCTGCAACAGGGCGGAAC
>JBCNOP010000231.1:0-8103 GCA_039593775.1 Pseudoduganella sp. | reverse complement strand
CCGACGCCTCGGTCAAGCGCCTGGGCAAGGGCGACGACCGTCCTTTGAACACTTGCGAAGACCGCATGGCGCTGCTGGCGGCGCTGGAGTCGGTCAGCCTGGTGGTGCCGTTTGACGAAGACACCGCACTGGAAGCGGTGCTGCAGGCCAGGCCCGAGATTTACGCCAAGGGCGGCGATTACGATATGACCGCGATCCCGGAAGGGCAGGCGGTGCTGGCTTACGGCGGCAAGGCGGTGGCCATCGATTTCGAGCACGACCGCTCGACCACCAAGCTGCTGGCTAAAGTGCGCATGTTTGGACAATAGGAGGCCGTCATGGCTTTTGGTGTGCTGCTGACCGACGAGGGCGTGGCCGAACTGGGGAACACGCTGAAGGATTACCTGACCGATGGGCCTTCCGGCAAATTCCTGCCGTGCAAGGAGGCCAGTCCCGACCGCAGCTTCTTCCACCTTATCTCCGAGGCGCGCAATGCGGAGGGGGCCATGGTCGAGGTCGAGCTGTACATCCCCAACCGCTATATCAAGCTGGTGATGTCGGGGCTGGAACGCAAGCACATCGGCTTCCTTTGAGGTTGCGGCCCTCTGTTGATTCATGTTCTTTCCCAACTAACATTTGGGGTGAATGTCCTTCGCCCGGCCGCACCGGGCCGCAGGATATTGTAACGATATCCTGCACTCGTCGAAGCTCGGCCTAGCCATGTCGGCTGCGACGTGACGGCGCTTGACCCAATGCACTACTTGCATCTCGATCAAGCATCAGATCCAGAGCACTTGCGGACAGTGAATATTCGAGAGAATTATTCATAAGTGTAAATGTTACTATCCTGCATCTTTATGCTATTGCAATATGGAAAGTAATCATGAACACTCGATGGAGAATTGCTTTGCTTGCTGGCTTATTGATGATCACCGAAAGCACCGATGGCGCGCTGACCGAATACGTCTACCTGGGCGACATGCCGGTCGCGGTACTGAAATAAGAGATGGGGAAATACGTGTTCAAGAAACTCTTCACGGCGGCATGGGTGGCATTGCTGTTCACCTTCTGCCATCTGGCAGCAGCCGCAACGAACGTCAGCGTTACAGCAACCCCAAGTAATCCAACGGCACCAGCGACCGTTACGCTCGCAGCCAGCGGTGATTCGGACGGCAATCCGATCATGGTCACCAAGGTGGAATACTTTAATGGCACGGCATCGCTGGGTGTGAGCGTGCAGTCACCATTCACGCTGGCGCTAGACAACCTCGCGGCCGGGACTTACCAGATAATCGCCAAGGTCACCACGACCGACCCTGTCAACCCTGTTCTGCAATCGGCTCCAGTGACTGTCACCGTTGGTAACCCGCCAGGTGCGGCGACCGCCTATTTCATCCACACCGACCAGCTCAACGCTCCTCGCGCGATCACGAATGGTAGCGGGGACCTCGTGTGGCAATGGGACAGCGATCCGTTCGGCAAAGAGACGCCAAACGAACAGCCATCTGGGCAATCAGCCTTCATATTCAACCCGCGTTTCCCGGGGCAGCAATTTGACCGCGAAAGTAATCTGCATTACAACTATTTTCGAGACTACGATCCCGCACTGGGACGTTACTTACAGAGCGATCCGATCGGGCTTCGAGGTGGCATTAATACGTTCTCCTATTCTCAAAATGAACCGCTAAAATATTCCGACCCTACTGGCCTGACTCCAGCAATTGCAGGGGCGTGCTTTGTTCCCGGGGTGGGTTGGGTGAGCTGTGGCGTTGTGGCGACCGGCGCAGTGATCACATGCGGGTTGACCGAAGGTTGTCGGCGTGTTGTCCGAAACGCCGCCGCTTCAGCTGCGAAGTCCGCCGCGTCAGCTTGTCATTCTGCAGGGAAAGCGGGGTGCGAGGCCTTATGCAGAACAAGATTCGAAGCAAGCCTGATGATTTGTATGGCCAGGTACGATGGTGCCGAGTTTGACGCTTGTGTCGCGACTGCAGAGGCGATTTATGAAGCGTGTAGTCGATCTTGCGATGATTAAGACTTATGGAAAAAATTAGATGAGCGAATATAGAAAATTTGAAGTTTCAGTCATCTATTCGCCTGATCGAGACGAATTGTCTTTTCACTTGGCAGGTGATGAAGCGAATAGTTTAAATACGTGGAGGTTGCCGGATTTAGCGTGCCTTGGTGGTGATGAATTGGAACGAAAACTAGGGGCAGCAATACTTGGGGCACTCACTGTGCAGGCCGGACGGAATATTGGTCCGCGAGACTATCTTGCGGACTCGATAGACCGAATGGTGGAGCGAATTGATCTCTTAAGGGAACGGTTGGCTAAGGGCGATGGTTCTGTCGTGATTTCAATCGTCTTAAATTTGTTGACAATAGCGAAGTACAAGGACGACAAGAGGTACGTTGAAGAGGCAGAGCTCTTGCTTATAGATCAGGCTGCAAGAGGAAATCAACGCGCGTCGGAATACCTGTCTTCAAGATGGGATTACGACAAGAACATATTCGCAAAGCACTTGTTGAAGAAACCTTGAGATTGGTGCCGTCATGCAGATGGCCAAACCCTGGCTCAGCGCGATCCATGTTCCTCCGACCAGACCGAAATGAGCAGCGTCATGGTGCGCAAGCCTGGCGGGGACCTCGAGTACGTGCCACTCGCTCAGGCCAACGCAGCTGAGACTCTTCCCGACAGCTCCGCAGCCAAGGCGGAAAACCCGGACGAGTCGAAGCAGGTGATGAAGGATTTTCGCACCCGTATCCTCAAGTGGCTGGGCTTTGCCCTGGCCGTGGCGGTCGTTGCTAAGCTCCTCAACCGTTCGTTCCTCCTGTGGTTTATCCTGGGCTTTGTATTGCGGGCCGTGCTGGTGGCCGCGAATGTCATGGCATTTTAAGTTCAGCGTTGCAGGATGGTGATCTTGCCATCGGCTTCCAGGAAGGCGAATTTCATCGATTCCAAAGGGCAGTCGGCTTCGCGCAGCGATTGCTCGACGTCGCCTTCTGCGACGTGATTTCGCTTCAGGACTTCCTTGAAGATCTTGCCGTCGCGGCCGATCAGCACGGCTGTGCCTTCGACCAGTTCTGCCGCCTTCTCGCTGCGGGCGGTGATGAAGGCGATCACGAGGTTGAGTATCACCAGGGTCACCACGACAATCAGGCCGCCGGCCACGGATTGGTCTCCGCCGGTCAGGCCTGGTGAAACGGCTTCACTCAGCAGCATGATGACCAGCAAGTCAAATGGCGTGAACTGGCCGATGGTGCGCTTGCCGCTCAAGCGCATCATGACCAGCAGCGCGACGTAAATCGTTACGCCGCGCACCGCGTATTCCCACCATGGCAGGTCGAGTTCGAACATCGCGAGCTCCTTTCAGCCCAGTTATACGTCATTCGAAACTGGCGCGCCCACACGCTTCCATTCGTCAATTCAGCAGGCCTGTCCATTGACTCGCGCTGATGAATCATTGCAAAATAACTAATCTTGATACATGGAAAGTGCCAAATGAGGAAAGCGATTGCTGTACTGAGTTTGTTTAGCTGCTTGTTGCCGGGACTGGTTCAGGCCGACGAGTTGGATGACTTCACTGACAAGCTGTTGAAGATCGCTCCGTCGAAGTGCTACGAAGAGGCGGGTGCCATTTCGGGCAACCATATTCGGGGCGTGTTGCCGGATATGGTGCTGGAAGGTGTGCGCCAGGGCAAAAAATTTGACAAGGCTTGGGGCCCTGGCAACGAAAACTATCGGCAGGTCCGCGATGTGCTGGAAATGGCTTACCAAGATGAGGAACTGAGCAACGGGCCTTTGGTCGACGTCAGTTTGCGTAGTCTGGTACGTACCGCAGCCAGCAAATGGTCGGCTGCTGAGCGCGCGGAATACATGGCCTTCCTGAAACAAAAGGGAGGGCGTCTCTACTGGGATTCGATCGTGGATGGTGCGTTGTGCGCAGGCATCATTGAAGCGGTGACTGTAAAGCTGCCGCTTCTTCTTCCGCCAGGCGAAGAGAAAAGGCGTTTGGATGAGCTCAAGGACGGCGCCAATTTCCGCATCATGTCGATGGACATACAGGCGAACCTCCTGCCCAAAGAGCAGCGCGCAAAAATGAACAAGATGGGGCCAGTGCTACTTGAATCGCTCAAGGATGCATTCGGCGCGGCCAATGATGCTTACGGCCCTCGTGCGGCTAAAGCGATCCAGACTGTGGGGCCGCAGATACTGAACATCCTGGCCGAATACAAGCAGTAGTGCCGCCGATCGCTCAGGCGCCGCCGGCATAGCCGTGCTGGCGCCAGGCCTCGAACACCACCACCGCAACGGTGTTGGAGAGATTGAGGCTGCGGTTCCCGGGCATCATCGGCAGGCGAATGCGCTGTCCGGTCGGGAAGGATTCGCGGAACTCGGGTGCAAGGCCGCGGGTTTCGCTGCCGAACACGAACACATCGCCAGGCTGGAAGGCCAGCTCGGCGAACGGGCGCGAGCCGTGGGTGGTCATGGCGAACATGCGGCTGGCGTCCGGCTGGACGTCTGCCAGGAACGCTGCCCAGTCCTTGTGTACTTTCATCTGCGCGTACTCATGGTAATCGAGTCCGGCGCGGCGCATTTTGGCGTCGTCGAGCGGGAAGCCGAGCGGCTCGATCAGGTGCAACTGCGCGCCGGTGTTCGCGCACAGGCGGATCACATTGCCCGTGTTGGGCGGGATTTCAGGGTTGACCAGCACTACGTGAAACAAGTTGTTCTCCTAATTCGTATTCGGGGGCGTGCGGGCGAACACATAGTTCGTCACGCGCGTGGCGCCATGGCGCTTTAATGTTGCGGCCAGTTCCTGCAGCGTCTGGCCGCTGCTCATCACATCGTCCACCAGGCCGATATGCCGGCCTTCAACCTGCGCCCGGTCGGGAATCGCGAAGGCGTGGGCGATGTTGGCATGGCGCGCGCCGTGCGGCGTGCTGCTTTGGGCCAGCGTGTCGCGCACGCGTACTGCGAGTTTGGCATGGACCGTGATGCCGAGGGCCTTGCCAAGCGGGCGGGCGATCTCCAGCGCCTGGTTGAAACCGCGTTCCGACAGCCTTTGCAGGCCAAGAGGCACGGGGCAGAGCAGGGCGGGACGCGGCTGTTGGCCGGCATCGGCTCGCAGCACCGCATCCGTCAGCAGGCCGGCAAACAGGCGCGCCAGCGCGAGCTGGCGGGCGAATTTTAACTGAAGCACGAGCCGATCGACAGGAAGGGCGTAGTCGGCGGCGACCACCGTGGCGTCGAAGGCAGGGCGCTCGGCCTGGCAGCGGCCGCAAGGCACGACGGGCCGCGTGGCGGCCGGCGAGGTTGCGGACGAGGCGGCGGGCGGGGGGAGCGCGGTTGGCGGCAGGGGATTGGCGCAGATCGGGCAGCGCGGGATGGCGGCGGTGAAGAACTGCTGGTGGCAGCCTGGGCAGAGCAGGGACGGGCCGCTGGCTCCGCACAGCACGCAATTACAGGGCAACAGGGCGGCCAGCAGGCCGTTGGCAAAAGCGGCAGCCATCGCAAATCCCCGCGAACGAGTAAACTGCCCGGATTATCCCATTAAAGAACCGTATTAAATATGCAAGCCCCAGCAAAACCGCCGAAATTAAGCGCTCCTATTGACCTGGATCGAGTCCGCGCCCTGTTTGCCGACCCGGCGCGCGTGGCGGAAGCCGATTTCCTGCGGCGCGAGATCGCCAGCCGCATGCATGAGCGCCTGCAATTGGTCAAAGTGAACCCGCTTCGCGTGGTGGATGCGGGCTGCGGCACCGGCCCCGACCTGCCGGCCTTGCAAAAGAGCTATCCCGCCGCCCAGATCCTGGGCGTCGACACTTCTCCCGCCATGATCTCCGCCGCGCGCGGCCAGGCTGGCAAAACGGGCCTGAGCCAATTGATTGGCAAATTGCTACCAGCAAAATCCGGCATTGACTACCTGTGCGCCGATATGGCCGACCTGCCGCTGGCACGAAACAACGTGGACCTGGTCTGGTCTAACCTTGCGCTGCACTGGCACCCGCAGCCGGACCGCGTGTTTGCGGAATGGCATCGTGTGCTGAAAGTGGGCGGCCTGCTGATGTTTTCCTGCTTCGGCCCGGACACGCTGCAGGAACTGCGCGCCGCCTTCGCCGAGGTCGACCTGGCGCCGCACACGCTGCCCTTCGTCGACATGCATGACTTCGGCGACCAGCTGGTGGAGGCCGGCTTTGCCGAGCCGGTCATGGATATGGAAAAGATCACGGTGACCTATGACAGCGCCGACAAGCTGCTGGCTGACGCGCGGGCGCTAGGCGGCAACCCGCTGCAGACGCGCCGCAAGGGGCTGCTCGGAAAACAGGCATACCAGCGCATGCTGCAGGGCCTGGAAAAGCAGCGCCGTGCGGACGGCAAGCTGGCGCTGACGTTCGAGGTGATCTACGGCCATGCCTTCCGCCCGGCACCAAGGGTCACCAGCAGCGGCGAAGCGATCATTCGATTTGACCTGCCGAGGAAGCCTAAAAAATAGGCAGGGAAGGCTGCAGTTACTTGCGTATACCACAGCCAGGGGTGTGCTGCCCTTGATGCAGGACATGTTCACTGAGTATAATCATTAGCTAATTTTGCCATGACTTCGCCCAGCCAAGCGCAACAAGGCGGTCCAGGCCAGGCAAACATGGCAGCAAAGCTACTGGTGATGTGTGGTCATCGGGAGTGTTTTTCAAGGTTCCAGCACAGTCCGGACGCGATTTTTCGCGCTGGCTTGGCTCGGAGCCTTTAGGTGTTTAGCGTGTGGCGGTATGCCGGCTAAGCCGGACTGGCGCACAAAAATTTTCTTTATTTTTGGGTGGTTGGGGAAAACATGAAACTTGCGAAGCGACTTCAATCGTTGATGCTCGGCTTGGCCGTCACCGCCGCGGCAATGCCGGCGTTGGCCGAGCCTGCGGCGACAGCGGCCGGCGACTACACGGCAAAGACCGGTGGCACCGGCGGCCCGATGGTCCATCAGTTGAACCTGCAGGCTCCTGCAACACAGATCGCTGAAAACATCTATAACCTGCACACCATGATGATGGTCATCATTATGGTGATCTTCGTCGCCGTGTTCGGCGTGATGTTCTACTCGATCTTCAAGCACCGCAAGTCGGTCGGCCATAAAGCCGCCACCTTCCACGAATCGACCGCAGTTGAAATCGCCTGGACCGTCGTTCCTTTCCTGATCGTTATCGGCATGGCACTGCCAGCAACCAAGACCGTGGTTGCGATGAAAGACACCTCCAACGCCGACATCACCATCAAAGCCACTGGCATGCAGTGGAAATGGGGCTATGACTACCTGAAGGGCGAAGGCGAAGGCATCTCCTTCATCTCCAACCTGTCGACCCCGCGCGCCCAGGTGGGCAATCCTGGTGAAGAATTCACCGGCAAGCGCAACGAAAACTACCTGATGGAAGTGGACAACGAAGTGGTCGTGCCAGTTGGCAAAAAGATCCGCATCGTCACCACCGCCAACGACGTGATCCACGCCTGGATGATCCCGGCCTTCGGCGTCAAGCAGGATGCGATTCCCGGCTTCGTGCGCGATACCTGGTTCAAGGCCGAATACACCGGCACCTTCCGCGGCAACTGCGCCGAGCTGTGCGGTAAAGAGCACGCCTTCATGCCGATCGTGGTCAAAGTCGTGACGGCCGAAGAGTACACCGCCTGGGTCAACGGCAAGAAGAAGGAAATGGCTGCCCTGGCAGACGATCCGAACAAGACCTGGACCATCGACGAACTGAAGACCAAGGGCGAAAAAGTCTACACCGCCAATTGCGCGGTCTGCCACCAGGCAAACGGCAAGGGCGTGCCAGGTGCTTTCGCGGCTCTGGACGGCTCCCCAGTGGTGACTGGTCCTAAAGCAGAACAGATCAACGTGCTGCTGCACGGTAAGAAGTCGGGCAAGTTCCCATCCGAAATGCCGGCATGGAAGCAGCTGTCCGATACCGATATCGCGGCTGTCATCACCTATACCCGCAACAACTGGTCGAATAAGCCAGCGGAAAACATCGTCCAGCCAGCCGAAGTTGTGGCTGCTCGCGCCAAGTAATTAGGAGCATTACATGAGCACTATCGATCACGCACACGATCACGCCCACGGCGATCACGATCACGCACAC
>JBCNOP010000230.1:0-8165 GCA_039593775.1 Pseudoduganella sp. | reverse complement strand
CCGACCCTGATCTCCCGCCGCCGCCTGACTTCCGAGCACCAGATCGAAGAAGTCGGCGCCAAGCTGCGCGCGATGATGCCTTGGATCGCCAAAAACAAACTGGTCGATCAGTCCAAGAACTGATTGTCCCTAGAAGCAAACTTCAACGGCCCCTCGGGGCCGTTTTTTTATCTGCGACGCTAGAACCGGTAAACCAGTGTCAGACCCGCAGGGTCTGACACTGTCTGCGGCGCGTGCATCTCAGTGTCAGACCCTGCGGGTCTGACACTGGTTTGCCGGTTTACTTCAGCGCTTCGGTGAGGACGCGGCCTTCGGCGCCGGCTGGTGGGCGCACGTTCAGGAGGTAGGCGAGGGTGGGGGCGATGTCGACTACTTCGGCGTACTGGCCGTAGTGGCCGGCTTTCACCCATGGTTTGCCCATTACGATCAGCGGCACGTTGGTGTCGTATGCATACGGCGCGCCGTGGGTGGTGCCTTTGCCGGTCGGGAAGCCAAAGATCCAGTGCGGCTTGGCGACCATCATCAGGTCGCCGGAGATCTGGCGGTTCCATGCGCGGCGCATCAGTGTGGCGATGCGGGTGCCGCCTACGGCTCCGCTTTCCATCTGGGTGCGCGTGAATACATCGGCCATGCCTGGCTGCGACAACAGGAATCGTGCCGCGGCATTCTCAACATCTTCGCGCTTCAGGCCTTTGCTTTCGATCTGCGCATAATCGAGGTGGAGGTTCGGGATCGAGTATGCCGACACGCCCTTGTTCAAGCCGAACTTGGCCGACAGGTGGGCGTTCAGGTCTTCCACCAGCTTCTTGCCGTCGATGCGGCCGACGCTTGCCTTCTGCACCTCGTTGGCAAATTCCGGCGTGTTGGGGAAGCCGTGGTCGGCGGTCAGCACCACCAGCACATTGTCCATGCCGATGCGCTTGTCGATGTAGGAGAAGAAGTTGGACAGCATGCGGTCCAGGCGCAGCAGGTGGTCGTGGGACATCTTGCTCTCCGGCCCGTACTCATGGTTCGCCAGGTCGTGCGCCGAGAAGCTGACGCCCAGCAGGTCCGGCACGCCGGCCGGATTCTTGCCCAGGTTTTCGCCTTCGATCGCAGCCTGCGCGAATTCCACGGTCAGCTCGTCCAGGAACGGCGATGCCTTCAGGCGCTTGTAGTAAGCGGCATCGGTCAAGCCCGATTCGCTGGAAAGCTGCAGGTTTGGCGCGTCGCCGTAATCGCCTGCGTAAGCCGAATCGGCCAGCAGCGGTTTCCATTTCACGCCGTAGTAGCGCTCCTGCGGCTTGCCCGCCTGGTATTTCTGCACCCACTGCGGGTGCTCTTTCATGTAGAAAGTGGAGGAGGCAAAGTTGCCGCTTTCTTCCATGTACATATAGGCCGTGCCGGTCTTGCCGCCCAGCAGAATCGCTCCGCGGTCTTTGCCGGACACTGTGATGACTTTTGACTGCTGGCCGGTCGCGTAGCGCAGCTGGTCGCCCAGCGTGTCGACACGCAGGTTGGTCGGGGCGGTGCCGTCATGCGGATCGGTTTTCTCGTTGCCGATGTATTTATAGTTGGTATCTTCGGTGCAGTACATGCTGCCGCCGTTAGCCGGGTTCACCCAGTTATTGCCGATGATGCCGTGCTGGTAAGGATAGGCGCCGCTCAGGATGGCTGCATGGCCGACGGCGGTTACGGTAATGCCGTGCGCCTGGTGCGCATTGCTGAACCACGCGCCCTGTTCCAGCAGGCGGCGGAAGCCGCCCTGGCCAAACTGCTGCGCGTAGCGGATGACTTGCTCCTGCGGCAGGCCGTCAACGGCCATGACGAGGACGAGTTTTGGTTGTGCTGGCTGTTTGGCCGGCGCCGCGTAAGCGCCGAACGAGGCCGCCAGGGCCAGTGCGGGAATCAGGTACTTTGCCATTTTCCTTGTTCATGAATGGAGTGGACGACACGTGATGATGCCACAGCCGGATGTCTGGTAGATGACACTTTTGTATCAGTTTCAGTTACATTCGAGCTTCGATGACAACCCCGAAAGGAAATTGCATGTTCAAGCAGCTGGTCCTGTTTGCGCTGATTGGCTCTACCCAGGCGGCGATGGCTGAAGCGCTTCCCATCGAAAACTCACTCGTCACAGTGACTGCGGTTGGCACGGTGACCGCGCCCAACGACGAAGCGCAGCTCGTGTTTGGCTATGAGGAGCAGGGCAAGGACAAGGCGGCGCTGGCATCGAGCGTCAACCAGCGTGTGAAGCAAGGTATCGCCATGTTGAAAAAGTCCAGCCCGGATGCGCGCCTTTCCCTCGACAGCTACCGCACCTTTGCGGTCTACGAAGAACCTGGCGTGGCCAAAGCCAACAAGCGTGAACCACAACAGCTTGGGTGGCGCGTCATCCAGAATGTTCGCCTGGTGACGGGCGATCTGGCAGGTTTGCCGGCCGCCATCGCCTCGGTGCAAAAGGTGCTGGTGCTGAGAAGCGTGAACTTTGGCTTGCGTGAGGAGACAAGCAAAAAGCTTGAGCAGCGGCGCGTGGAAGCGGCCTACCAGAGCCTCGAGCAGCAGGTCGCGTACATTGCAGGCGCGATGCGGCGCCCGGTAAGCGATGCAAAGCTCGAGTCGCTTGACTTCGGCGCGTCGCCAGTGGACCGGGTATATGTCACCGGCAGCAAAATAAGCCGGGAAGACATGGCGGAAGTGGAGGAGCCAAGCCTGGAGCCGGGCGAGACTAAATTGCACTTGCAGGCGACGGCCAAGGTGCGCTTCAAGTAATCAGCGTGTTACAAACGCTCACGAACTGTGACAGACCTGCAGTGCGTTCTCAGTTAAAGTGCGTCCCATCGTAACCAAGTAAGGAGAATAACAATGACCGTCCTGAAAGCTGTAGCCGCTGCCGCGCTGGTGCTGGGCACCCAGGCTGCCACCGCACAATCCGTCCCGACCGCGGGCGCCACCGTCATCGTGCCTGCTTATGGTGAAGTCACCGCACCGAACGACCAGGCTGTGGCCACGCTGGCGATCGAAGAGCAGGACAAGGACAAGGCGGCTGCCGCCTCGCGCGTGAACCAGAAGATCAAGCAGGGCCTCGAAATCCTGAAGAAGGAAGACCCGCAAGCCAAGCTGAAAACCCAGGGCTACTACACCTATCCGGTCTATCCGGAAGACCGTCCGCTGCCGCCGGGCGCCGCTGCGAAGCCGCGCCAGCCGACCGCATGGCGCGTGGGCCAGTACGTGCAGATGACCACCACCAATATCGGCGCGCTGCCGAAAACCGTGGCCGCTGCACAGAAGGTGCTGACCTTGAACGGGCTGTCCTTCGGCCTGAGCCCAGCCGCCACCCGCAAGCTGGATGACGCCCGTATTGCCGCCACTTACAAGAACCTCAACGAGCGCATCGCCTCGATCGCCTCAGCCATGGGCCGTCCGGTGACCGATGCGGTGCTGGATACCATCGATTACGAAGGTTCCGGCAACTACGGCGGCGGTCCCGCTGGTGCCCCGGAACCGATGCGGGCCCGCATGGCTGCCAAGGCTGAGATGGACACCTCCGTGGCTGAGCCAAGCTTCGAGCCTGGCGAAACTACGCTGGAAATGCGCGTGGTCGGCAAGGTCAAGTTCAAGTAAGCCAAAGTTGCCACTTCCATACTGGGTGTCCTCTATAATAGGGGCCACCCTAGTATAAAAAATGGAAGAGTATGGCCAAATTCCCCCGCCGCCGGCCTAAGAACGCCGCCGGCAAACAATCGCTGTTCAGCCGTTTCGCCCGCCGCAAAGGCGCCGATGGCGTGGACCGGCCGCGTTCGCGCGGCATCTACCTGCTGCCGAACGCCTTTACCACCGGTGCGCTGTTCTGCGGCTTCTTCGCCATCGTCATGGCCATGAACCAGCGTTTCGAGCACGCCGCCTGGGCGATTTTCGTCGCCATGCTGCTGGACGGCCTGGATGGCCGCGTGGCACGCCTGACCAATACCCAGAGCGAATTCGGCGCCCAGTACGATTCCCTGTCCGACATGGTGTCCTTTGGCGCCGCTCCGGCCCTGGTGATCTATGAGTTCGCATTGCGCGGCCTCGGTAAGCTGGGCTGGATCGCAGCCTTCGTCTACTGCGCCGGCGCCGCATTGCGCCTGGCCCGATTCAACACCAATATCGAAGTAGTCGACAAGCGCTACTTCCAGGGCCTGCCTTCGCCGGCTGCCGCTTCCCTGATCGCCGGCTTCGTGATGCTGCTGACCGACCTGGAAGTGGATGGCGTGTTCTATCCATGGCAGGGCTGGGTGCTGGCGGTATTCGCTGGCCTGAGCATGGTGTCGAACGTGCCGTTCTACAGCTTCAAGGACATCAACTTCCGCAAGTCGGTGCCATTCCTGGCCGTGTTCCTGATCGCGATGTTCTTCGCCCTGATCTCGATCGACCCGCCGAAAGTGCTGTTCGTCCTGTTCGTGGCGTACGGACTGTCCGGCTACGTGATCTACCTGACCCGCCTGGTCAAAGGCAACCCGGTTAAACTGATCGAGAAAACTTCGCCAGAAGATAAAGCGTAACGCCGCTGGGGCGGCAATTCACAAGGAGCGATTCCATGAATAACCGCCTCATCATCTTCGACACCACACTGCGCGACGGCGAGCAATCGCCGGGCGCTTCCATGACCCGCGAAGAAAAGGTGCGCATCGCCCGCCAGCTCGAGAAATTGCGGGTCGACGTGATCGAAGCGGGTTTCGCTGCTGCCTCGCAGGGCGATTTCGAATCCATCCGTGCCATTGCCACCGCCGTGCGCGAGCCGATCGTATGCTCGCTGGCGCGCGCCAATGACCGTGACCTGGCCCGCGCTGCTGAAGCGCTGGAGCCGGCAGCACGCAAGCGCATCCACACCTTCATCGCCACCTCGCCATTGCACATGCAGATGAAGCTGCGCATGTCGCCTGAGCAGGTGTTGGAGCAGGCCAGGTTGGCGATACGCTTCGCCCGCCAGTTCACAGACGACATAGAATTCAGCCCCGAAGACGGCAGCCGTTCGGAAGAAGACTTCCTGTGCCGCGTGCTGGAAAACGTCATCGCGGAGGGCGCCACCACCATCAACTTCCCGGACACCGTGGGCTATGCCGTGCCCGAGCTGTATGGCGAAACCATCCGCCGCCTGCGCGAGCGCATTCCGAATTCCGATAAAGCCGTGTGGTCGGTGCATTGCCATAACGACCTTGGGCTAGCCGTCGCGAATTCGCTGGCTGGCGTGATGGTCGGAGGCGCGCGGCAAGTGGAATGCACCATCAATGGGCTGGGCGAACGGGCCGGCAACACGGCGCTGGAAGAGGTGGTGATGGCGCTGCGGACGCGTGCTGGCTACTTCAACCTTGAATGCGGAATCGATACGACACAGATCGTGCCGGCATCGAAAATGGTGTCGCAGATTACGGGTTTTGCCGTGCAGCCGAACAAGGCGGTCGTTGGCGCCAACGCCTTTGCCCACGCTTCCGGCATCCATCAGGATGGCATCCTCAAGGCGCGTGAAACCTACGAAATCATGCGAGCCGAGGATGTGGGCTGGACGGCCAATAAGATCGTGCTGGGCAAACTGTCCGGCCGTAACGCATTCAAGCAGCGCTTGCAGGAACTGGGCATCGAGCTCGACTCCGAGGCCGAAGTGAACGCTGCCTTCTCCCGATTCAAGGAACTGGCCGACCGCAAGGCCGAAATCTTCGACGAAGACATCATGGCCCTGGTGAGCGATGAGGAGGCGGCGGCTGGCGGAGAACATTACCGCCTGGTTTCGCTGGCGCAGCGCTCCGAAACCGGCGAGCTGCCGTTTGCCACCGTCGTATTCTCAATCGGCGGCGTGGAGCACAGCGCGGTCGCCACCGGCGACGGCCCGGTGGACGCCATGGTCAACGCCATCGAAAGCAAGGCGCAAAGCGGCGCGGAGCTGGTCCTGTTTGCCATCAGCGGCATCAGCCCCGGCACGCAATCGCAAGGGGAGGTGACGATGCGCCTGTCCCATTCCGGCCGCATCGTTAACGGTGTCGGCGCCGACCCCGACATTGTCGTCGCCTCGGCCAAGGCCTACCTGGCCGGCCTGAATAAACTCCATTCCAAGATCGAACGCCTGAATCCCCAAGCCATCTGACTGCCCATGAGCTTCCTTTCCCGCCTGTTTCAGACAACTCCCGCCGACAAGGCTGCAGCGGCTTTGCCTTCAATCGCAACACTCTGGCGGGAATTCGAGGACTGGCTGGCCGTGCATTGGCCAGAAGGCCTGGCAGACCTGAATCCCGGTGCGACGGATGAACAATTGCGCGCGCTTGAAGCTGCGCTGGGCGTCAGGTTGCCGGCTGATTTCGTCGAATGCCTGAAGATCCACAACGGCCAAAAGGGGATGGCAGGCGGCCTGTTCGACAATTCGGAATTCCTGTCCACCGAAGCGATTGCTGACCAATGGAATGTCTGGCGCGGCCTGCTCGACTCCAGCGATTTCAAAGGGATCACGTCGGAGCCATCGCAGGGCGTGCGCAACGACTGGTGGAACCGTCATTGGATTCCCTTCACGCATAACGGCGGAGGCGACCACTATTGCCTTGACCTGCAGCCCGCACCAGGTGGCTCGCACGGGCAAGTCATCACCATGTGGCACGACATGGGGGAGCGGCGCATCGTGGCGGCCAGTTTCCATGCCTGGCTGGCAGACTACCTGGCAAATGTCCGCGCCGGAAAAATCGAATACTCGGAAGATTTCGGCGGGCTTGTAAATAACCAATACATCGATCCCTGATTCGAAAATGGACAAATTTGAATTTCGCCGCGACCGCTATGAGTCGTTTCGCCAGTATGCGAATCCTCTGCTGAACCTGAGCGTAGTGGCACGGCTGCCGGAGTTTCGCCACTATTGCAAGGAGCGGCAACTGCCGCCGTTCCACTTCCTCCTGTACTGCCTGTACATGAGCGTGAAGGATGTCGATAACTTCCTCTACCGCGAGTTCGAAGGGGAGGTGATCAAGATCGATGACTTCTACGGCGGCTATACGGTCCTTAACCTGGATAACAACCTCAATTACGCCAGGTTCGACATGTCGAATGACCGCGCAGAATTCATTTCCCGCAGCCTGGCGGCGGGCGTGGAGGCGCGCGCCACCCGCGAATTCATCAACACCGGCCGCGACCTGACACCGCGCGAGCAAAAGAACAATGTCTACACCACCTGCATGCCTTGGCTCGATATGCGGGCGATCGAGCACCCGATTTACGAGTACAAAACAGCCGACATTCCTTTAATTGCGTGGGGGCGCTACAGCGAACTGGATGGCGATACGATGACGGTGCCATTCTGCGTCCAGGCGCATCACGGTTTCGTCGATGGCTACCATGTGCACCTTTTGTTACAGCGCCTTGGCGAGCGTATCGCGCTCGAAACTACCTTGTGACTGCGCCGCGCGCCGCTTATCCTTGAAAAAGGTCCAGGCCTCCTCCGCGATTTCGATATCGGCGCTTTGCCTGCCCGGGAAGCGGCTGAACAGGCCCGGGTAGCGTTTCTTGCGGCTCGGCTCCGCGTGACCGTCGCCCAGTAGCTTCAGCAGGACAACCTGCTGCCCGCTGTGCTGTCCGCTCCAGGTATGGCGGATGGCGCTGGCTGCGGGTTGTTCAACAATCGGTTCGCCCACCAGGCCGGCTAGCTTGCGCCAGACGGCTACGGTGGCTTCAATACCCAGCGCAGGCGCCGCGAACCATAAGGTCACGAACGATTTGCCGCCGGAATAGGGAATGAACGAATCTTTCTCGCCTGCGACGATCATGGCGGAAAGAGGAGTCGTCGGCATGGCGTACGTGGCACGCAGCGGCATCGCCGCCAGCACTGTTGCGAATGCGGCCAGCCTTGGCCCCAGTTCGGCAGCAACCCGGTAGGCCATCATGCCGCCCTTGGAAACGCCGATCACATAGACTCTCTCCGGATCAACATCGTCTTCGGCAACAGTGCGGTCGATTACCGCGCCGATAAACGCAACGTCGTCGCACTTTGGATTGCTCGCCACATCGGCATAGCCATCGTTCCATGCCCGTTGCCCGGGCCGTTTGATGCCGTCGGGCGCTACGACGACGACTTGCTCGCGCTCGGCGATTTCCAGCCAGACCGACAGGGGCGAAAAGGGGAAGGCCAGCCCCAGGACCTGCTCTGCAGAAGCGCCGCTGCCATGCAGGATAAC
>JBCNOP010000023.1:0-43445 GCA_039593775.1 Pseudoduganella sp. | reverse complement strand
GGCAAGTTGCGCTGGTTCGGCGTTGAACTGGGCCGGGCGCGCAACTGGGATGTATTCCTTGAGTCGACCTTGCCCGGCCTGGGCGGCGCGTCGCAGCCAGTGGAGGCGAAGGCGCAGGAGTTGGCGGCCAAGCAGCATGTCCACGTGCAGCACCTGTTGCAGGGTTCGCGTTGCAAGGCGCTGTTCGATGAACTGGATTTGTGGAGCGGGGAACGCCTGTGGCGCGACCCGGCACGCATACAGCCTTGGGACAAGGATGCGCGCAAGGTGGCACGCGCGTTGGTACGGCAGGCGCGCGAACGGGTCGGGAAACGAGTGCGCCAGCTTGATGTGGCGCAGCCTGCCAGCTTGCACCGGCTGCGCATCGCGGTGAAGAAGGAGCGCTATGTGCGCGAGTTCTTTGGCGCTGGCAGTCGCTTGCGGCTACTGTCTGAGGCGCAGGACAGGATGGGCAAACTGAATGACGGCCGCGTTGCGCGCGACTTGCTGCGCACCCTGCAGGATCATTTGCCTGCCCACGACGCGGAACTGTCGTTCTTGGAAGGCGTGCTGGCGGAGCGGCTGGAGCATGACGTGCCGAAGGCCTTCCGCTTCGCCCGCCGCAAGCTTTAGTCGTCCAGGCCCTTGCCGGCCAGGATCTGCGGCATGCATTTCTCGACGCGCGATTCGCGGGTCTTGGCTTGCTTGGCTGAGGAGAAGTGCAGCAGGTAGCCGCGCTGGCGGCCCGGGGTCAGGGCGTAGAAAGCTTCGGCCAGCGCTGGGTGCTCGTCGAGCTTTTGCAGGAATTCGTCGGCCATCGGGAAATCGCTGGTGTCCTTGAACTCAATCTTGGCGCCGGACTTTTCAACGCGGATCGCTTCTTCAACGTAGGCCTTGATGGTCTTTGCCTGCTTCTTGATTTCCGCGAGGCCGGTGAAGCGCAGCTGGCGGCCGGCTTGCACATTCGCAGTCTGCTGCACCAGGATGCCCTCCGGGTCCTGCATCAAGGCGCCCTTGAAGAACAGGAGCGCGCAGTATTCCTTGAAGCCGTGGATCAGGACTACATTCTGGTCGTTGTAAGTGAAGCACGCGCAGCCCCACTTGGTTTCCTCATTCAGATGCGTGGAAAGGACGATCTTGCGCAGTGCTTCGAATTCCTCGTGCCATTTATGCTCAGCCATCTTCGCCTCCAATTTTTTGTTGGCAATATACTACTTTAATTTGCTCAAGCCCGCTCCAATAAGTCGTGACACAGCTCAATACCGCAGTCGGCTCAAGGAAAGACAATCGAGCTGCATCATTCATTCACGATCCCGGAGGTGTTATGGCTTACATATATTCCCAGGCCAAAAGCTTGGACAATAGCGAAAAAGTCGGAACCTTTGAATGCGTCGCATTGGTACAGCACTATACGAATGCACCGATTACTTCTGCATGGAGCGAAGGAGAACGCGTAATGGGAAATAAGACCTTATCTCCTGGCACAGCAATTGCCACTTTCGTTGATGGCCGATATCCGAACAGCGCCCATGGCAACCACGCCGCCTTTTATCTTGGACAGGTTTCGAATGGCATATACGTGGTCGATCAATGGAAGGACATGGTTACGAAGCCCAAGATTTCAAAACGCTTCATTCGCACCAAAGGAAAGAACAAATCTGGCACATACATTGACCCCAGCAATAATGCCGACGCATTTTCCGTGATCGAATAGGGCAATCATGACCATCTCTCCCTCCATCAAGAGGCTTGTTACCGTGGCAGGCATTTATGCGATTTCGGTGCCCAGCCTCGCCACAAACAATGTAGTACCGGTTTGTCCGCCACAGATTCAGCAATCATCGGTTGCACTGAAGGATGTGGCGGGAGGTTGGACGACTTATGTCGCGGCGCCGCTTTATTTGCATTCTGTGGCGGCTATCGACGGACCGCCTGAGCGGCTTGGCGCGTTGATTGCTAAGCAAGTCCGTACCGGAGGCGATAGCTGGGTCGACACTTACGATTTGCACGGCCCGTTCCCCGAAGGGAAATGGCTGCAGTGTAGTTACGGAATGCTGAATGAGGTCGTGCTTGCAAAGCGTCTCGATGACGACATTGCGACTTGCACAGTTAGAGGGAAGAAAGGCAACAAGGCGGGACACAACGTGTTCAGCGTCGAATGCCGCTGAACACGTTCGGGGTGATGGATCAGGCCTGTTCCAGGACGTTATGTGCTTGCACGTCGGCGTGGTACGAGGAACGCACCATGGCGCCAACTGCGGCGTGGGCGAAGCCCATTTCGTAGGCTTTTTCTTCGAACATCTTGAACACGTCCGGGTGCACGTAACGGCGCACCGGCAGGTGGCTGTTGGACGGCGCCAGATACTGGCCGATGGTCAGCATGTCGATGTCGTGGGCGCGCATGTCGCGCATCACTTCCAGGATCTCTTCGTCGGTCTCGCCCAGGCCAACCATCAGGCCGGACTTGGTCTTGACGTGCGGGTAGCGTGCCTTGAAGTCTTTCAGCAGGGTCAGCGAGTGCTGGTAGTCGGCGCCCGGGCGGGCTTCCTTGTACAGGCGAGGCACGGTTTCCAGGTTGTGGTTCATCACGTCCGGCAAGCCGTCGGCGAAGATGTCCAGCGCCTTTTCCAGGCGGCCGCGGAAGTCGGGCACCAGCACTTCAATCTGGGTCTTGGGCGACAGTTCCTTGGTCTTGGTGATGCACTCGACGAAGTGGCCGGCGCCGCCATCGCGCAGGTCGTCGCGATCCACCGAGGTGATCACCACGTAGGACAGGCGCAGCTTGGCGATGGTGTTGGCCAGGTTGATCGGCTCCTGGGTGTCCAGCGGGTCCGGACGGCCGTGGCCCACGTCGCAGAACGGGCAGCGGCGGGTGCACTTGTCACCCATGATCATGAAGGTAGCAGTACCCTTGCCGAAGCATTCGCCGATGTTCGGGCAGCTCGCTTCTTCGCACACGGTCACCAGCTTGTTCTCGCGCAGGATGTCCTTGATCTCGTAGAAGCGGGAAGAATGCGATGCCGCTTTGACGCGGATCCACTCCGGCTTCTTCAGGCGTTCGGCCTGTTCGATCGGGATGATCTTGATCGGGATGCGGGAGGTCTTGTCGGCGCCTTTTTGCTTGTCGCTTGGGTTGTAAGTCATAGCTGCTTGCTTTCAAGTTAATTCAGGTTCGGCCACCTGCAGCTGGTTGACCAGCTCATTGGCCAGGGCCTGCTGGACATCGGCCAGCGGGACATCCACGCCCATCGAACGCATGTCGATGGTTTCCAGGCCTGCGTAACCGCAGGGATTGATCCAGGTGAAGGGGGCCAGGTCCATGCCCACGTTCAGCGAAACGCCGTGGTAGGTGCAGCCATTGCCGCGCACCTTCAGGCCGAGGGCGGCGATCTTGGCGCCTTTTTTCGGGCCGTTGGCGATGTAGATGCCGGGCGCACCTTCGATGCGCTCACCGGCGAGATTATACGCGGCCAGCACATTGATGATCGCTTCTTCGATCTTGTTGACGAACTGGCGAGCGTACAGCTTGCCGCCTTTCTTGTTGCGGCGCAGGTCCATCATCAGGTAGATCACGACTTGGCCGGGGCCGTGGTAGGTCACCTCGCCGCCGCGGTCCGTCTGCACGGTCGGGATCGACGTGGCGCCGGCCAGCAGGTGGGCGCGGTCGGCGCCGAGGCCCAGGGTATAGACGGGCGGGTGCTCGACGATCCACAGTTCGTCGGGCGTATCTTCCTGGCGCGCGTCGGTGAAGGCGCGCATCGCTGCGAAAGTTGGCTCGTATTCGGCTTGGCCGAGATGGCGGATCACCGCCGGCTGGATAGGCATAGGGCTACAGGTCGGGAAAAGCCCCGCCATTATACCGGCCCAGCCCTTTCACTGCTTAATGACTAAGCAGTTTTATGCCGATTTCCTTAAGCTGGCATCAGGTTGATGTTCTTTAGCCAATCTTGCAAAGACTCCCGCTGCCATTGGTAGGCGACGTAATCCTTGAGCTTTTGCGGCACCGGGTCGCCGTTCATCACCAGGCGGCTCAGCATGATGGCGAGGTCGGTGTCGGCGATGCACCAGCGGCCGAACAGGTTGGGGCCGTCGATCACGCGCCCGGCCAAATGGACCAGCTTATCCGCCGCCGCCTGGGCGGCGGGGGACAGCGGCTGTTCGGCGCGGCGGTAGAACACCGTGTAGGTGCTGCGCTCTTCCCTCAATGCGCCCAGGTCGCTGCGGACCCAGGCCTGGATCTGGCGGGCGACGGCGCGTTTTTGCGGCAGTACCGGGTAGAGGGCCCGGTGTTCGGGGGCTGGAAACATCTCGTCCAGGTATTCCGTAATGGCACTGGACTCGGTCAGCATGAAGTCGTTGTGCACCAGGCAGGGCACGCGGCCGGTCAAGGCCTTGCCGGTATAGGACAGGTCCTTGTTCTTGCCGGCTTCCAGGTCGACGGTCTCCATGTCGAAATCGAGGCCTTTTTCGCGCAGGGCGACGAAGGCGGAAATGGCGTAGGGGCTGGTGAACTGGCTGTCCACGTACAGTTTGAGGCTCATGGCTGGGGCTCCGGCTTGGTTATATTTATTCACATGGTATGCCTTGCTTCATGCTTGCCAAAACGATATATTTTCTATTGCCTAGTTAGTTTTTCTCACAACGATATGCGTTTGCCGAATTTGTCTGCCCTGCGCGCCTTCGAGGCGGCGGTGCGCCACGAGAACTTCTCGCGGGCGGCGGCGGAGTTGTGCCTGACGCATGGCGCCATCAGCCACCAGGTGCGCGGGCTGGAGGAGGAACTGGGCGTGCAGCTGTTCGTCCGCAACGGGCGGCAAGTGACGGCGACGCCGGAAGCGCGGCGTTATGCGGCCACGGTGGCGCGCTGCCTGGCGGAGCTGGCGGATGGCGCGGCCGAACTGCGGCCGCCGGAGGGCGTGCAGCGCCTGAGCGTGACGGCGATTCCATCGTTTGCGGCGCGCTGGCTGGCGCCCCGCTTGGGACAATTCATCGAGCAGCATCCGACCATCGAGGTGATCCTGCAGGCCAGCGGGGCTTTGCAGGACCTGGTGCGGGAAGGGATTGATGTCGGCATCCGCTTCGGGCGCGGCAAGTATCCGGGGCTCGATGTCGAGCGCCTGATCGGCGAGATCTACTACCCGGTAGCGAGTCCTCACTATCGCGGTGGACAACTGCCTGCTTGTCCACAGGACCTGGCAAAGGCGACTCTGTTGCGGTCAAACGAACCTTGGGCGCCCTGGTTCCGGGCGGCCGGACTGGACTTGCCGGAGCCTTCCGGCGGCGTGATGTTCGAGGATTTGTCGATGCTGATCCGCTCCGCCGTCGATGGGGACGGGGTGGCGCTGGTGCGCCATGTGGTGGCGATGCAGGAAATTGCGTCGGGGCAGTTGGTGAGGCTATTCGATATCGCCTCGCCTTGCCCGGATGATTACTACCTGGTCAGTCCGCCCGCCGCCCTGCAGAAACCGCAGGTGCGGGCGTTCCGTGAGTGGCTGAAGGCGGAAATCGCCCGCAGCCAGCTCCTTACAACACCATCTTGACCATCGGGTGGCCGGACAGCGCGCGATAGATATTATCGAGCTGCTCGCGGCTGGTGGCACGCACGGTGCAGGTCAAGCTGGTGTAATTGCCTTTCGCCGACGGACGCGACTCCAGCTTCCCTTCGTGGAAAGTCGGGTCGTGCTCGACGACCACTTCAATGATCGTGGGGGCGAAGGCGTCGTGGGTGGCGCCCATCACCTTGATCGGGAAGTCGCTCGGATACTCAATGAGGGACTCTTCAGGCGGGATGGGTTTCATCATGATTTTTCCAATCGTGTAACAACAAAAAAAAGACCCGGCGCGGTGCGAGTGCGCCGGGTTCCATTTTACATCGTTACCTATATGGCCCTTTGGGGCCATTTTTCAAGCCCAGGACTTAGGCTGCGGCGGCTGGCGCCTTGTTCGACAGGCGCTGCAGGCGTTCCAGGGCCGACTCGCTGCCGTTCACCGGGTTGGTGACCGATTTGCGGATCGCTTCAATTTCGGCGGCCTGGTCGTATGGGCGCTGGCCGATGTCGGAGACGATCTTCATGCCTTCGGCTTCGTTGGCGATGGTCTGGGCACGCTTGGTCAGCGCGTTCAGTGCGCTGGTGTTGCCGCGCATGCCGGACAGGCTGGCGAGCTGGCTCTGGCGCTCGGCACGCACTTCCTGCAGTTCGCGCTGGGCCTTGGCCTGGGCCAGGGCTTGCATTGCTTTCTTGGCGGCGGCGTCGAAGTCGGCCAGCTGCTGCGACAGGGCGTCGACGATCTTCTGCAGCTCTTCCATATAAGCCTGGGCGTCGGCTTCTTCCTGGATTTCCTGCGGCAGGCGGCCCTTGTTGGCTTCCAGCTCGTCGCAGAACAGGTTGATCGTCGCTTCGGAAATCTGGCCGGCGGCCAGGCGTTCGGCCAGGGTCCCGGTGGCTTTTTCGTCGGTTTCGATCAGCTTGCGCAGGCGGATCACGTCGTCGCGTTCCTTGTTGAAGGCGGCACGGGCCTGGGCCAGCTTCTGGGCGGCGCTGCGCAGGGTGTCGGCCAGGCGGTCGCGGTCGGCTTCGGTCGCCGTTTCCGGGTCAAAACTGGCGATGGCTTCCGACACGCGGTCGCCCAGGGCGCCAAAGTGCTTGGAAATCAGTCGTGCAGTCAGTGCCCAGCCATTCGAGTTGCTCATTTTGCTTCCTTTCAGATTAAGTTCAATTCACCAATGCGGCGGTCGTTATTGGATGACCAGCCGTTCCTGCTCCACCGGAATTCCCACTACGAAGTCGACGTGAATTCCGCGTTTCCTTGCATCGCCGTTCACGCTCTGGAGGATCTCCGTCGTGATCAGCAAGTATTCCTTGCTGCCGTCGCCCAACTGCCGGGCGTAGGGCATGAAGTACAGCTCTTGTTTCAGGCCTTGCATGCCGCTGGCTTCGTCGATGCGGGTTTCGGTGCCCGTGAAAGGCGGGACGAAACCGGCATTGGGGTCGCCAACGTCGCGCTCGAAATCCAGCGCCTCCTGCTCGCCGAAGGCGCTTGCCAGGACTGTGCTGTCGGCGCCGCTTTCCTCGAGCTGGCTGCGCCACAGGCTGAATTGGAGGTCGCCCAGGCCGCAGCCGCCGGCGCCAGTGAAAGCGTCCTGGTCTTCCGCTGTGGTGGGGATGAAGCGCACCAGCTGCGTGCAATACAGGATCTCTTTCACCTCGCCGTGTTCATCCACATAGAGCTGGAGGAACTTTTCACGATCGTCCTCGTCGCCCTTGGCCAGGTAGTAGCGGTAGAGGCGGCCAGCCATTGACAGCTTGAACTGGGAGATGGCGAGGATCCGGCTGTCCTCCGCTTCCGGCAGTGCGACCAGGGAACCGTTGGCGTTGGCGCGCAGCAGGGGCGAAGCTTGCAAGTCCACCACGCTGCCGATCCTGGCTGCCAGCGGCAGGCCGCGGTCTTCCGGCTGCGGCGCGTCGCTTTCAACGCCGCGGCGTTTGGCCCCGCTGCGCAGGTAATCGATGGCGTCTTTCCAGCCCATTCCTTAGTTCCTTTCAAATGAGTAGTTAGCGTTCTTTTTCACTTCCTGAGCTCCTGCCATCAAGCGGAAGGCTTTCCAGGCCAGCCAGACCAGGCCACCGACCAGCAGCGCTACAGCAAGCTTGGCCAGGGTGCTCGATTCGTGAGCGGCTGGCTTGGCGGCCGGGGCCTGCTGCACTTGCGGCATGCGGCCCGGCTCTACGACTGCTCCTGCGGCCCCGGCGATGTCGCTGGCACCTGCTGCGTCTGCCATGGCGCCAGTGTTGCCACTGGTGTCAGCTTGCGTGGCTGGTGCCGGAGCCGGAGCGGGGGCTGGCTGGGCGGCCGGCGGGGGTGCTGCGTGGCTGCCCGTTGCGCGGCCCAGCATGAAGCCGCCGATGCCCCACAGCCAGCCATTGCTGCTGTCGCGGACGATTACCGGGGCAGGTGCACTGGTCGAACCGCTTGCCGGGGCGCCGTGCTGGGCGTATGCGCCGCCGTTGTAACCGCCGTTATTGCCGCTGCGGCCGCCTGGCAGCACTGGGTCAAGCGGGGGCAGCGGTGGCGTGGTACCGGCGCGGGAAGCCGTCGAGCTTCCGAAACTGCCGGGCGCAGGCTGGCCGCTAGCGGTGGCGCGTCGCGTGTCATAAGTACGCATGGCCTGGTCCTGCGCCGCTCGGCGGTCGAGGTCACGCGACATTGCTGAGTCGCGTTGTGGCGTGCGCGCCGCAGCCGGCGGCTGCGACTGGCGCTGGCCGAAGGTGCCGAAGCTTGGCTTGCTTGGCGTGCTGACGCTGCGCGACACCGTGCTTCGGCCAGAAGAAAAGCCGCTGCGATACGAGCTCCCCGGACGAGCATCGGCCGTGTTGGCGACTACAATTGCCACCACGATTGCCATGATGGCCGCGAAGCGAGTGCGCTTGAACATGAATTTCACCGTTGTCAGGTAGTTAAACTTTCGATGAAAATCAGCATATCTTTCAAACAATCCGACTGCATCGGTAAAAAAAGGCCAGCTTCACCATGACTAAGAAATACCTGGACATGAACCAGCACGACGCGCTCTACAAGGTGGCGCGCACTTTCCCCGGCGGCATTGAGGCACTTGCCCAGCAAATGGGCATTTCGGCCAATGTGCTGCGCAATAAGCTGGCGCCGACCATCGCTTCGCATTACCCCTCGTTCGAGGAGGTCTCAACCATCGTTGACTTGTGCCACAAGGCCGGCGTGCATGAAGCCATGCTGCCGCTGCATGCGCTGCTGACGCGGCATGGCATGGCGGCCTTCATCGTGCCGATTCCGGATGAGGTGAGCAGCGACGACCTGTCACAGACGGTCTGCAAAGTGATGGCCCAGGTGGGCGCGGTGGCAGAGGCGGTGTCTGAAGCCCTGATCGATGGCAAGGTGACCGAGGCGGAAGCCGATTTGATCGAGCGCGAATTCCATGGCGCGCTGTCGGCGCTGGGAGAGTGGCGCGAGCGCATTCGCCAGCGCGCCAAGATCAGCAAATAAAAAAAAGCCAGCCCGGCACTGGGCCGGCTGGCTAAAGACTGTTCAACCTTGCGGGCGAATAGTCGGGACAAGGCGCGCAGCTTATCCCGATTTCGCTACCGCTTCATGACTTAACGGCGATTGCCCTCGTTGTCCTGGCGCTCCTGGCGTTCCTGGGCGCGCTCGCGGCCGTCCCGACGCTGCTGTTGTTGTTGATGCTGTTGTGGCTGCGGCTGCGGTTGAGGCTGGGCCTGCTGCGGCGGCGGCGACATCTGTGGCGGTGGCGACATCTGCTGCGGACGGGCCGGCGCAACCTGCATTTGCGGCGCTTCGCGGCGGCTACGGTCTTCGTGGACACCCCAGCCGGAGCGCGGCTGTTCCATGCGCTGAGGCTGCGGCTGCGGTTGCGGCTGTGGCTGCTGCATTTGCACTTGCGGCGGCGCGGCTTGCAATTGCGGCGGTTGCTGGGTCGCAGTGACGATGCCTGGACGGCGCTGCTCTTCGCGCATATTGCGGCCGCGCCAGTTATCGCGCTCGTCGTTGTCGGTACGGGTCCAGTTCTGGCGTGGCTGCTGCTGCGGCGGCTGTGTCGTCAGTTGCTGGGGTTGCTGCGGCTGGGTTTGCAACAGCGGCTGGCGTTGCGGTTCCTGGCGGTCAGGGCCGCGCAAGTCCGGGCCGCGTTCGGCGCGGCGATCCTGGCCACCGTCACGGTTAAAGCGGTCGTAGCGGTCACGGTTAAAGCGGTCCTCACGGTTCTGCTGCCACTCCTGGCGCTGGGACGGACGCTGGACGTTGGCGGACAACACCGGCGGCGCGGTCATGACCGGAGCATTGCGCACGTCCTGCGGAACAAAGCGCGAACCGGTGGTCACCGAAATCATGCGGCCGCGGCCGAACTGGTCGCTTGGCAGGGCGGTCACGCCATCGCGGCGGCCGTCGTGGTCGCGGTCACGGTAGCGCTCATGCCAACGCTCGTTGGTGCGGTGATTCCAGGCCAGGCGGCGTTCGTAATCCGAAGACACGCGGTAGGCCGGCACATAAGGGTCGCGCGGGTTCAGCGGGTACCAGCCAACGGCGGGACCGCTGCGGCCAGAGCCGAAGCTCACGCTCCAGTTGTCGCCGCCGACCCAGCCAACCAGCGCCGGCGACCATACCGGGCGGCCGACTACACGGCCAGGCGTCCAGCACCAGCGGCCGCTCACGACGACCCAGCGGCCATAGTGGAACGGTGCATAACCCCAGGGCGAGTTATCGACCCAGGTCCAGCCCCACGGCGAGATCCAGACCCAGCGGCCGTCGCGGTAAGGCGCCCAGCCGGCCGGCACGGCGCGCGGGAACCAGACGGTGCCGTATTCGCGGTCCTCGACCCAGTTGCCGTAGTTGTCCAGGTCTTCGTAGCCGGTCATGTCGGCCGGAACGTAGCGGGAAGCGACCATCCCTTCGTCGCGGCGGTCTCGGCTGGAGACCCAGTTGTCGAAATCATCACGCCGGGCCAGCGCGGTAAAGATATCGTCGCCGCGCACTTCCACGCGCTTGCCGGAACGGGCAGTCAGCATGGTGCCGGCGCCTTCGACACGGACGTTGCCGGCGAAGACGTTGACCACGGTCGTGTCGGGAGCGCGTTCGGTATCGATGCGGAAAGTGCCCGGTTCGGTCAGCGTGACGCGCGCTTGCGGCGTCAGGAATTCGAATTCATTGAGCACGGCCGGATCGCGCACGCGCACAGCAGCGGTGCCGTAATTCAGGCGCAGCACCAGGCGGTCATCATTCAGTTCCTGCACCTCGAGGTCCGTGTCGCCGTCGAGGCGAATGGCCGTGGAGCCGACGCGGAATTCCGCGCGGGCACCGGAGGCGGTAGTCAGGTGGTTTTCACTGGTGACCGGCCAGTTCATCAGGTTGCCGGACTCTTCTTCGCCGTTGACGAGCATGGTCACCCTGCCTTCGGTGACGGTGACTCGTCCCACCCGGGCGGGTGGATCGGCCATGGCAACCGAGGTCACGGCGACCAGGGCTGCCAGCATCAGGAACTGCACAATCTTGCGGCTCATTTCTCTCTCCAAGGGAACGTTCTAAGGCGTTTTTGTTTTTATATAACGCCTGAGCCCTTCTGGCGAGGACGCAAGTTACAAATAATTTCAAATAGGGGTGAAGCGCTGCACCTTCTTGCCATCCACCTCGATGATTTCGAAGAAAACTTCACGCGGGCGGCACCAGATGGAGCCGTTGGCGGCCTTGTACACGATCATTGTGCTGAGGTCGGATTCCAGCGTGGCTTCGCACACCAGGTCATAAATGCCGCCCTTGTAATGCCGGAATTGGGTCGTCATGCCTGGGCCGCTCCGCGCTTGACGAAGAACAGGGCGCCGCCGATAAACATCAGAAGGCCGCCGAATACACGATTTTGCGTCTTGATGGCAGAAGATTCGCGGAAGAAGCGCTGCATCGACGACGC
The DNA here is from genome assembly GCA_039593775.1 of Pseudoduganella sp. Taxonomy (GTDB): domain Bacteria; phylum Pseudomonadota; class Gammaproteobacteria; order Burkholderiales; family Burkholderiaceae_D; genus Rugamonas. The sequence continues at coordinate 32,017 of JBCNOP010000023.1, read as the reverse complement.
CAGGAAGGCGTAGCTGTGCATCACCACGAGGTCGATCACGCACATGGTGGCAGCCAGGATCGCCAGTTGCGGCAGCAGCGGGGCGTGCTGGTTGATGAACTGCGGCAGCACGGCCACCATGAAGATGATGCCCTTCGGGTTGGTGGCGTTGGTCAGGAAGCCAATCATGACGCGCTTGCGGAAGGTTGGCAGGGCCTGGCGCGCGGCGTGCACGCCTTCACCGGCCGCAACCTTGGCGCGCCACTGGCTGATGCCGAGCCAGATCAGGTACAGGGCACCCACGGTTTTCACCACGCTGAAGGCGACTTCCGAGGCAAGCAGCAGGGAGCCCACGCCCGCGCCGGCAATCGCCAGCACCAGCAGCAAGCCCAATTGCAGGCCAAGGATGGTGGCGGAAGTGCGCTTCACACCATAGGACAAACCATGCGACATCGACAACACGGCGCCCGAACCCGGCGACACGGCAATGATGCAGGCAGCAATGACAAAGGTGATCCAGGTGGTGAAAGTCATGACCGATTACCGACGAATAAAGAGTTCATTGTAGCGTTGAAGGTGCCCGCTCGCAGCGGCGACGTGTTAGATTGTCGTTCCTGTAATTTTTCTTTGGAGTTATACGAAATGGCCGGTTCCAGCCTGCTTGCACTGATTGACGATATTGCCACCATCCTGGACGATGTGGCTGCCATGAGCAAGGTGGCAGCCAAGAAGACCGCGGGTGTGCTGGGCGACGACCTGGCGCTGAACGCGCAGCAGGTCGCGGGCGTGCAAGCCGACCGTGAACTGCCTGTTGTCTGGGCAGTAGCGAAGGGTTCGATGATCAACAAGGCGATCCTGGTGCCTGCTGCGCTGGCAATCAGCTATTTCGCGCCGTGGGCGATTACCCCGCTGCTGATGCTGGGCGGCGCCTACCTGTGCTTCGAAGGTTTCGAGAAGATTGCCCACAAGCTGCTGCATTCGCAGGCAGAAGATGACCAGCACCACAAGGAACTGGTCGATGCGAACCAGAGTGTTGACCTTGTGGCAATGGAAAAGGAGAAGGTCAAGGGCGCCGTGCGCACCGACTTCATCCTGTCGGCCGAAATTATCGTGATCGCGCTGGGCACTGTGGCCGACGCAAGCTTCGTGCAGCAGCTGACCGTGCTGGTCGGCATCGCGGTCGTGATGACCATGGGCGTGTATGGCCTGGTAGGCGCCATCGTGAAGATGGACGATGCCGGCCTCTACCTGACCAAGCGCGCCGGCGCCGGCGTGCAGGCATTCGGCCGTTTCCTGCTGACTGCTGCCCCTAAGCTGATGAAGTTCCTGTCGGTGGCTGGTACCGTGGCCATGTTCATGGTCGGTGGCGGCATCCTGACCCACGGCATCCCGGGTGCGCACGACGTGATCCACCATGCGGCCGAAGCTGCCGGTTCGGTGGGCGGCGTTGGCCCCCTGCTGGCTGCGGTGACCCCGTCCGCGCTGGACACCATCGGCGGCGTGATCGCCGGCGCCATCGTGCTGGCTGTCGTGACCATCGGCAGCAAACTGTTGAGCGCGCTCAAGCGTTAAGCGCCAGGCTGGCCGCACACTGTCATTTTTAACAAGGAGAACCTATGTCGACCCATAACCGACCTTCCGGCGCCTTTGTCGGCGCCTCCTGGACCGCCTTGCTGCTGGGCGCCGGTGCCTTCCTGGCCGGCCTGTGGAATGCCCAGATGGCGCTGAACGAGAAGGGCTATTACCTGACGCTGCTGCTGTACGGCCTGTTCTCGGCGGTATCGCTGCAAAAGTCGGTGCGCGACAAGGTAGAAGGCATCCGCGTGTCGAATATGTACTTCGGCTTGTGCTGGGTTTCGACCGCGGCTGCTATCCTGCTGCTGGGAGTCGGCATGTGGAATGCGACCCTGACCCTCAGCGAGAAAGGCTTCTACGGCATGGCATTTGCGCTGAGCCTGTTCGCCGCGGTGGCAGTGCAAAAGAACGTTCGTGACAGTTCGGCAATCCAGTCGGAAGCCGCCTGACAGGCCAACCCGGCCAGAATTGATCTACATCATTAAAAAAGCGCGCCTAAGTCCCTAGACTTATCCCTGTGATCTTGCGTCATGGCAAGAAAGTCAACAGGGAGCGCGCGATGCGTAAGAATTTACCGGTAAGCAATCAGGAAGTAGAACTGGACGAAGACCAGGCGATCGTGTCCAAGACCGACCTGGAAGGCAATATCGTCTATGTCAATCCCTACTTCGAACACATCAGCGGGTTCTCCGCTGCCGAGCTGATTGGCCAGCCGCAAAACATCATCCGCCACCCGGACATGCCGCCGGAAGCGTTTGCCGACCTGTGGCAAACCATCCGCGCCGGCATTCCATGGACCGGCCTGGTGAAAAACCGCTGCAAGAACGGCGATTTCTACTGGGTCAAAGCCAACATCACCCCGATCAAGGAAAACGGCCGCACCATCGGCTATATGTCGGTGCGCACCAAGGCCGAGCGCGGCCAGGTCGCTGCGGCCACCGAGGCTTACCGCAAGATCATTGCCGGCGCCCGCGATATCCGCATCAAGAATGGCCAGATCGTTCGTTTGGGCCTGTCGAACGTGCTGGCGCGCCTGAGCCATACTTCGCTGGCCATGCGCATCTGGCTGGCCACCAGCCTGGTCAACGTGCTGCAGATCGCAGTCTGCCTGGCCGCGCTGTTCGCCGACGGCACCAGCAGCGTGACGCGCTGGGGCATCTTCGGCGCCACCGCTTTCGGCTTCCTGATCAACGTCTTCCTGTGGTACACGCTGCGCACCGGCATGCTGCAGCCGCTGGGCCGTGCGCTGGAAGGCGCGCGCCTGATCGCGGCCGGCGACCTGACCGGCTCCTTCGATACCGACAGCACCGACGAAGTGGGCCAGCTGCTGCGCGCCCTGCAGCAGATGAACAACAACCTGATCGCCACCATCCGCGACGTGCGCTTCAATATCGATGCGATGGCCGTGGCGACCAAGCAGATCGCTGCCGGCAATGCCGACCTGGCGGGCCGCACCGAGTCGCAGGCTGCCAGCCTGGAAAAGACTGCGTCGAGCATCGAGGAATTCTCTTCGACCGTGAAGGCCAATGCGGAGAACTCGATGGAAGCGAACGAGCTGGCGGTCAGCGCTTCCAATGTGGCGGAGCAGGGCGGCGAGATCGTGTCCGAAGTGATTGCGACGATGGACGAGATCAACTCCTCCTCCAGGCGCGTGGTCGACATCATCGGCCTGATTGAAGGCATCGCCTTCCAGACCAACATCCTGGCCCTGAATGCTGCGGTCGAAGCCGCGCGTGCCGGTGAACAGGGCCGCGGCTTTGCCGTGGTGGCGGGCGAGGTGCGCAACCTGGCGCAGCGCTCTTCCGCTGCCGCCAAGGACATCAAGCAGCTGATCGAGATCTCTGTGGCCAAAGTCAGCACCGGCATGGAACGTGCGCAGCGCGCCGGCGCCACGATGGACCAGGTGGTGGACTCGGTCAAGCAGGTCACCACCATCATGCACGAGATTTCCACCGCCTCCCGCGAACAGAGCATCGGCGTGGACCAGGTCAACCAGGCGGTCAACCACATGGACCAGGTGACGCAGCAGAACGCCGGCCTGGTCGAAGAAGCTGCCGCCGCTGCCGTCAGCCTGGCCGACGAAGCCGGCCACCTGCGCGACGCTTTCAGCCTGTTCAAATTTGAACGCACCCGTCACGCGCGCCTGACGGCTGTCAATTCGGCACGCGGCGCGCAGTACAACCGCCAAGCGCCTAAGCGCCTCGCTGCCTGATACCGAATGAGAAAATCATGAATACCATTGCAGAACCATCCGTACAGTTTGACGCAGAGCTGATCAGCCGCATGAGCACTTCCGGCCCGCGCTACACCTCGTATCCGACGGCCGACCGCTTCAAGCCGGACTTTGGCTACTCCAGCTTCCTCGAGGCGCAAGCCAACCTGCGCATGCGCGGGGCGCGCGCACCGCTGTCGCTGTACGTGCATATCCCCTTCTGCAACGTGGTGTGCTACTACTGCGCCTGCAACAAGGTGGTGACCAAGGACCGCAGCAAAGCCGCGACCTACCTCGGCTACCTGAAACAGGAGATCGATATGCAGGGCAAGCTGTTCGCCGGCATGAACCGTGTGGAACAGCTGCATTTTGGCGGCGGCACCCCGACCTACCTGAGCGACGAGCAAATGGGCGAACTGCTGGCCCATATGCGCAAGCATTTCGAGTTCGCACCGGATGAAGAGGGCGAGTACTCGATCGAGATCGATCCGCGTACCGTTGACGCTGAGCGCATCCATACGTTGCGCAAGCAGGGCTTCAACCGCGTCAGCATGGGCGTACAGGACTTCGATCCTGAAGTGCAGAAGGCCGTCAACCGTATCCAGCCTGCGGAGGAAACCCTGGCGGTAATCCAGGCGGCGCGCGACGCCGGCTTCCGTTCGATCAGCGTGGACCTGATCTACGGACTGCCAAGGCAAAACATGGCCACCATGCAGGCCACGATGGACAAGGTGATCGAGGCCAATCCCGACCGCATCGCGCTGTACAACTATGCCCACATGCCGCACCTGTTCAAGCCACAGCGCCGCATCGCGGACGCCGAGCTGCCAACGCCGGCCGTGAAGCTGGAGATGCTGGCACTGTGCATCAAGCGCCTGACGGGCGCCGGTTATGTCTACATCGGCATGGACCATTTCGCCAAGCCGAACGACGACCTGGCCGTGGCACAGCGCCAGGGCCGCCTGCACCGCAACTTCCAGGGCTACTCCACTCACGCCGAGACTGACCTGGTGGCGCTCGGCGTGTCGGCCATCAGCTCCGTGAACGGCACCTACAGCCAGAACGAGAAAACGCTGGATGAATACTATGCGCGCCTGGACGCGGGCCGCCTGCCAATCGCACGCGGTTACGCAATGGATAACGACGACCTGCTGCGCCGCATGGTGATCCAGATGCTGATGTGTAACTTCGAGCTGTCGATCTCGGCGCTGGAACTAGGCTACCCGATCCGTTTCAAGCAGTACTTCGCCAAGGAGATCGAGAAACTGCGCGAGTTCGAGCGCGATGGCCTGCTGGCGATTGAGGATGACTGGATTTCCGTCACGCCCAAGGGCCGCCTGCTGATCCGCAATATCTGCATGGTGTTCGACCGCCACCTGGCTGCCGACCGGGCTGCGGGTACTGCGCCGGGCCAAGTGCATCCACTGCGCTTCTCACGCACCATTTGAAGGCCATGAACCTGCTGCCCATCCTGATTGCCGGCCTCGCCGGCAGCGTGCATTGCGCCGGCATGTGCGGCGGCATCGTGAGCGCGTTTAGCGTTGGCGGACCGTCCGCCGCGCCGGCGCGCGCACGCGTGATTCCGATCGTGCGCGTGGGCGCAGATGGTGCCGCCACCATGGCATGGGCCGGCGCCAGCGCAGGCGAAGTTGTCCACGTGCTGGCGTATAACGCCGGCCGCATTGGCAGCTATATGCTGGCCGGCGCGATTGCCGGCGGCGTCGCTGGCAGCGTCGCCAGCCTGGCGCAGTTGGCATCTGCGCAGCTGGTCGCCTACTGGATGGCCAACCTGATGCTGGTTGCCATGGGCCTCTACCTGATGGATGCCTGGCGTGGCCTGGCTCGCGTGGAAGCCGCAGGCGGCATCCTGTGGCGCCGCGTGCAGCCGCTGGTCAAGCCGCTGGTACCGATGGATACGCCGCTGAAAGCGCTGGCCTTGGGCAGCCTTTGGGGCTGGGTGCCCTGCGGCATGGTCTACAGCATGCTGCTGACTGCCATGCTGAGCGGCTCTGCACTGGACGGCGCCCTGGTGATGGGCGCCTTTGGCCTGGGCACGCTGCCGATGCTGCTGGCGATGGGCATGGCGGGCGCCAAGCTGCGCCAGTACCTGCAAAAACGCTCGGTGCGCGTGGCTTGCGGCCTCCTCGTGCTGGGCTTTGGTGTGCTGGGACTGGCCCGCGCGGCCGGCGGCAGCCAGCACGCATGGTTCGACGTCCTTTGCCTGACGGTGCAGCCATGATGATGAACGAGATTGCGGCTTGCTTCCATTGCGGCCAGCCGGTTGCTGCAAGCGCCAACTGGCATGTGAACATCGAAGGCGTCGAGCGCGCCATGTGCTGCCCTGGCTGCGCGGCCGTTGCGCAAACCATTGTGGACATTGGGCAAACCCGCTATTACCGCGAGCGAAGCGGGTTTGCTGCGCCAGCCGGCCAGCCTGGCGAGCCGTCGGTTGCAACTGCGCTGGTGCCGGCCGCGCTCGCACTGCCTGAAGATGATCCGAATATCACCGACGATGGCGATGCGCGCGAAACCACCCTGCTGGTGGAAGGCATCCGCTGCGCTGCCTGCGTGTGGCTGATCGAGCACCGCCTGCGCCAGGTTGACGGCGTGCAGCAAGCCAACCTGAACGTCGCCACCGAAAAGCTGTTCATCCGCTGGCACAAGGACAAAACTACCGCTGCGGCGCTGCTGGAAGCGGTGCGCAGCATCGGCTACAACGCCTGGCCATATGACACCACCCGCCACGACGCGCAATTGCAGAGAGCCAGCCGTACGCTGGGCCGCCAGCTTTTCGTCGCCGGCCTGTCGATGATGCAGGTCATGATGTACGTGGCCCCAGAATACATGGCCGGCGACGATGGCACGCTGGACGCGGGTATGGCAAGCCTGATGCGCTGGGCCAGCCTGCTCTTGACGCTGCCCGCCATCGCCTACTCTGCCCAGCCCTTCCTGAAGGGTGCCTGGGCCAGCCTGAAAGCGCGCGCACTGGGCATGGACGTGCCGGTAGCGCTGGGGATCATGGCAGCCTTCATCGGCAGTGCCGTGTCGACCTTCCGCGGCTACGGCGAAGTCTATTACGACTCCGTCACCATGTTCGTCTTCCTGCTGCTGGCCAGCCGCTACCTGGAAATGGTGGCGCGCCGCAAGGCAGCCAGCGCCTTGTCGCGCCTGCGCCATGGCGTGCCGGAAATGGCACAGCGCCTGGCTGCCTGGCCGGACTTGCGCGATGCCGCCACCGTGCCTGCCAGCGCGCTGGCCGCCGGCGACCATATCATCGTCAAGGGCGGCGAGGCGGTGGCTGCCGATGGCGTCGTGGTCGAAGGCAGCACGGCCGTCGACCTGTCGCTGCTGACCGGCGAGAGCGCGCCGCAGCGCAAGGCAGTGGGCGATGCCATTCCCGGCGGCGCCGTCAACGCGGGCAGCCCGGTTGTGCTGCGCATCGAGAAGCCGGCGCGCGACAGCACGCTGGCCGGCCTGCTCAAGCTGATCGAACGCGCGGGCAGCGCCAAGCCGCAGATCGCGCAGTGGGCGGACCGCACAGCTTCCTGGTTCGTCGCAGCGCTGCTGCTGTTTGCGGCGGCCAGCTTTGGCTTCTGGACCTGGCACGACGCGGCGCGCGCGTGGCCGGTGGCGATTGCGGTGCTGGTGGTTTCCTGCCCATGCGCCTTGTCGCTGGCGACACCCTCGGCGCTGGCTGCGGCCACTGACCGCCTGCTTGGCAAAGGGGCACTTGTCGTGCAGCCGCATGTACTGGAAACCTTGCATCGGGCCACACATATCGTATTCGACAAAACCGGCACGCTGACTGAAGGCCGGCCGACCGTGCAGAGCATCGACGCGATCGACGGTGCGAGGATGATCGGCATCCTGCGCGTTGCCGCAGCCTTGGAAGCGGGCAGCGCACACCCGATTGCGCGGGCCATCAGCGGCGCCGCCGAAGCGCACGGTGCTGGGGCGGCATCCGCCACCGGCATGCAAGAGTTGGCGGGGCAGGGCATGGAAGGCATGGTCAATGGCGTTCGCTACCGCCTCGGCACAGCGGCTTACGTCGCAGGCATCGCCGGCAGCCCAGTGCCGCCACTGGGCCGGGCCGCGGCGGAAAGCGCGCCGATGACGACCGTGTGGCTCGGCATGCAGGGCCGCTGGTTGGGGCGCTTCCTGGTCTCGGATGCATTGCGGCCGGATGCGCGCAAGACGGTCGAATATTTCCAGCGGCTCGGCAAGAAAGTGGTACTGCTTAGCGGCGACCAGGAGGCGCTGGCTGAAAGCGTGGCAGGGCAGCTGGGCATCAAGGAAGCGATCGGCGACTGCCTGCCGGACGAAAAGCTGGCATACGTCCAGGAACTGCAGGCGCGCGGAGGCGTAGTGGCGATGGTCGGCGACGGCATCAACGACGCGGCCGTACTGAGCGCCGCCGATGTCTCTTTCGCCATGGGCAGCGGTGCAACCTTGGCACAAGTGCATGCCGACTGCGTACTGCTCGACGCCCGCCTGCCGCTGCTGGCGGACACCGCCCGCAGCGCAGAAAAGACCATGCGCGTGATCCGCCAGAACCTGGCCTGGGCCACGCTGTACAACATCGTTGCCATTCCGGCAGCAGCCTTCGGCCTGTTGAATCCGTGGCTGTCCGGCGTTGGCATGGCGGCCAGCTCCGCCATCGTCGTTCTCAACGCGCTCCGTTTGCGCAGGGGTTAGAAAAATGGAATCGCTGTACCTGCTCATACCCATCAGCGTCGGCCTGGTTTTCGGCGCGCTGTGGCTGTTTTTCAAGGCGTCGGACGATGGCCAATTTGACGATCTTGTAGGCCCGGCAATCCGAGTTTTACAGGACGACGACCGGATTTGATCCACGTCATGTTTTTTTGAAGTGCTCCTCGGTAACCTTTGACATACCTCATCAAAGTGTCTGCCTGGAGAATTCAAAGTGGATCAATCACTGGACTACAACTACAAGGTCGTGAAGCAATTCGCGATCGCCACCATATTATGGGGCGTTGTGGGCATGCTGGTCGGCGTCATCATCGCCGCCCAACTTGCCTGGCCCGCCCTGAACCTGGACATTCCCTGGCTGACCTACGGCCGCCTGCGTCCCCTGCACACCAATGCAGTGATCTTCGCCTTCGGCATCAGCGGCCTGTTCGCCACTTCGTACTACGTGGTCCAGCGCACTTGCCAGGTCCGTTTGTTCTCCGACAAGCTGGCAGCGTTCACTTTCTGGGGCTGGCAAGCCGTGATCCTGGCCGCCGTAGTCACCCTGCCGATGGGCCTTACTCGCGGCAAGGAATACGCTGAACTGGAATGGCCAATCTCGATCCTGATCGCCGTCGTGTGGGTCTCCTACGCGATCGTCTTCTTCGGCACCATCATCAAGCGCAAGGTCAAGCACATCTACGTCGCCAACTGGTTCTTCGGCGGCTACATCCTGGCGGTGACCCTGCTGCACGTGATGAACTCGATGTCGATGCCGGCGTCGCTGTTCAAGTCCTACTCCATGTACACCGGCGTGCAGGACGCGATGATCCAGTGGTGGTACGGCCACAATGCGGTGGGCTTCATCCTGACCGCTGGCTACCTGGGCATGGTGTACTACTTCATCCCGAAGCAGGCCGAGCGTCCCGTGTACTCCTACAAACTGTCGATCGTGCACTTCTGGGCGCTGATCTTCACCTATATGTGGGCCGGTCCTCACCACCTGCACTACACCGCGCTGCCTGACTGGGCACAATCGCTGGGCATGGTGTTCTCCCTGATCCTGCTGGCGCCAAGCTGGGGCGGCATGATCAACGGCATCATGACGCTGTCCGGCGCATGGCACAAGCTGCGCACCGATCCGATCCTGAAGCTGATGATCGTGTCCCTGTCCTTCTACGGCATGGCCACCTTCGAAGGCCCGATGATGTCGATCAAGACCGTCAACGCACTCTCGCACTACACCGACTGGGGCATCGCCCACGTTCACGGCGGCGCACTGGGCTGGGTGGGCTTCATCACCATGGGCTCGATCTACTACCTGATCCCGCGCATGGCCGGCCAGACCAAAATGTACAGCACCAAGCTGATCGACCTGCACTTCTGGGTCGCCACCATCGGCGTCGTCCTGTACATCGCCGCAATGTGGATTGCCGGCGTGATGCAAGGCCTGATGTGGCGCGCAGTGAATGCCGACGGCACCCTGACCTACACCTTCGTGGAAAGCGTCAAGGCTACCTACCCGTACTACGTGGTGCGCTTCATCGGCGGCACGCTGTACCTGGCCGGCATGTGCATCATGGCCTACAACGCCTGGATGACCCTGAAAGGCCGCGAAACCGCGCGTGCACGCATCCCTGAAATGAGCCTCGCGGCCTAATGCAGCATATCGGAGCATAAGATGAAATTTTCCCATGAATGGATTGAGAAGAACCCCTGGCTGCTGATCGCACTGGTCACGCTGGTGGTATCGGTGGGCGGCGCGGTGGAAATCATCCCGCTGTTCTTCCAGAAGTCGACCACGGAGCCGGTGGCGGGCCTGAAGCCTTACTCCGCGCTGCGCCTGACCGGCCGCGATATCTATGTGCGTGAAGGCTGCTACGTCTGCCATTCGCAGATGGTGCGCCCGTTCCGCGCCGAGACCGAGCGTTACGGCCACTACTCGGTGGCGGGCGAGTTTGTGTACGACCGCCCGTTCCAGTGGGGTTCCAAGCGCACCGGTCCCGACCTGGCGCGCGTTGGCGGCCGCTACTCCGACGAGTGGCATCGCACCCACCTGAACAACCCGCGCGACGTGGTGCCGGAATCGAATATGCCTAACTACCCGTGGCTGGCGCAGACCAAGCTGAAGCCGGACGACGTAGTGCCTAAGATGCGCGCGCTGAAGCGCATGGGCGATCCGTACACGGAAGAGGAAATCGCCGCCGCACCGGCCGAACTGGCCAACAAGACGGAAGAGGATGCGCTGGTGGCTTACCTGCAAGGCCTGGGCACCCTGATCAAGACGAGGAACTGAAATGGAAAACTTTTTTGGCAATGCGAGCAATGTGATGACGGTGATATCGTTCCTCACCTTCCTCGGCATCGTATGGTGGGCCCAGCGCGGTAACTGGGAAGAAGCAGCCAAGCTGCCTTTCGCAGACGAGGAGAAGGACCATGGCTGATTTCACCAGCGAATTCTGGAACCTGTACGTCGTCGTCCTGACCGTGATCGGCATCGTCGGCTGCGGCGTGCTGCTGTGGTCCCAGTCGTCCGTTAAAGGTGCGGCCCTGAAGTCGGTGGACGGCAAAGTCGGCACCACTGGCCATATCTGGGACGAAGACCTGACCGAACTGAATACGCCCATGCCACGCTGGTGGATGTGGCTGTTCTACCTGACCATCGCCTTCGCCATCGGCTACCTGTGGCTGTATCCAGGCCTGGGCAGCTACAAAGGCTCCCTGGGCTGGACTTCCGCCAAGGAGCACAAGGAAGAACTGGCCAAGGCCGAGAAGGAATACGGTCCGCTGTTCGACAAGTACAAGAACCAGGACCTGAAAGCAGTGGCTGCAGACCCGCAGGCACACGCTATCGGCGAACGCCTGTTCCTGACCTACTGCGCACAGTGCCACGGTTCCGATGCACGCGGCAACAAGGGTTTCCCGAACCTGGCCGACAAGGACTGGCTGCATGGCGGCGATCCCGACACCATCAAGCTGACCATCATGAAGGGCCGCCACGGCGTCATGCCTCCGATGGGCGCTGCAGTGGGCTCGGAGAAGGATATCGAGAACGTTGCGCAGTACGTCCTGAGCCTGTCGGACAGCACGCACGACCCGATCAAGTCGGTCATGGGCAAGTCGAAGTTCAGCGCCTGCATGGCCTGCCACGGTGCAGGCGGAAAAGGCAACCCGATGCTGGGTGCGCCTAACCTGAGCGACAAGACCTGGCTGTACGGCGGCAGCGCCGAGACCATCATGGAAACCATCCGCAAGGGCCGCAACAACACCATGCCTGCTTTCGAGGACTTCCTCGGCGAAGGCAAAGTGCACGTGCTGGCTGCCTACGTATGGGGCCTGTCCAACCCTCCAGTCACAGCGATGAAATAGCAGCAAGGTAGTTTATGAATGCCCCCGCACCACAAGTCATCAAGATGTACGCCAAGCGCGAGGATATTTTCCCGCGCGAGGTGAAAGGCCACTACCAGAACTTGCGCTGGATCTGCCTGATCCTGACGCAGCTGGTCTTTTACGGAGCGCCCTGGCTGCAATGGAATGGCCGCCAGGCCATCCTGTTCGACCTGATGTCGCGCAAGTTCTACATCTTTGGCCTGGTCTTGTGGCCGCAGGACTTCATCTACCTCGCGGCAATGCTGATCGCCTGTGCCTGGGGCTTGTTCCTGGTCACTGCGGTCGCCGGCCGCGTTTGGTGCGGCTTTTCTTGCCCGCAAACGGTCTACACGGAGATGTTCCTGTGGATCGAACGTAAATTCGAAGGCTCGCGCAGCGCGCAAATCCGCCTCGCGAAAGAGCCGATGTCGTTCAACAAAGCCTGGCGCAAGGGCGGCAAGCATCTCGCCTGGCTGCTGCTGGCCTTGTGGACCGGCTTCACCTTCGTCAGCTATTTCTCGCCGCTGCACAATCTCGCCAAAGAAGCGCAGACCTTCAACTTCGGCCCATGGGAAACCTTCTGGGTGCTGTTCTACAGCCTGGCCACTTACGGCAATGCCGGCTGGCTGCGCGAGCAGGTGTGCAAGTACATGTGCCCATACGCCAGGTTCCAGAGCGCGATGTTCGACCGCGATACGCTGATCATCACCTACGATGAGAAGCGCGGTGAGCCACGCGGCCCGAAATCGGACGGCTCCTGCATCGACTGCTCGCTGTGCGTGCAGGTTTGCCCGACCGGGATCGACATCCGCAAAGGCCTGCAGTACGAATGCATCGGCTGCGCCGCCTGCATCGACGCCTGCGACATCGTGATGGACAAGATCCAGCAGCCGCGCGGCCTGATCCGCTACAGCACCGACCGTGCCATGGCGCTGGGCCTGAGTGCGAAGGAAATCCGCAAGCGCGTGACGCGCCCGCGCGTGTTGCTGTACACCGGCGGCCTGCTGCTGTTCATCGCCGCCGTGTTCACCACCCTGGCCCTGCGCACGCCGCTGAAGATGGATGTGATCCGCGATCGCGGCTCCATGGGCCGTGAAGTGGAAAATGGCATGATCGAGAACGTGTACCGCCTGCAGATCATGAACACCACCGAGCAAGGCCACACCTACCGCATCCGTGCCAGCGGCATCGATACGCTGCAGGTCGCCGTGCCGGATACCGTGGATGTCGGCCCGACCGAAACCCGCGCCGTGCCGATCCGCCTGCGCGTGGATCACGGCGCGGGCTCCACCGGTTCGAACAAGATTGCGATTGAACTGACGGCACTCGATGATCCATCGCTGGCTGTCAAGGAAAAAGCGGTATTCATCGTGCCGCGCTAAGGAGATAGAAATGAATGCTGCCCTCGCCCCCGCCGACACTGCACCCTGGTACACCCACCGCTGGCCATGGCTGTTGATGCTTGGTCCCGCCGTCGTGGCAGTGGCGGGCATCGCCACCAGCTATGTCGCTTTCACCAGCCAGGATGCGCTGGTGGTCGGCGACTATTACAAGCAGGGCAAGGCGATCAACCAGGACTTGCGCCGCGACCGCGCCGCGGCAGCCCTCGGCCTGTCGCTCGAGTTGCACTACGACGCAGCGGAAGGCCTGTTGCGCGGCCATGTGAACAGCGCCAGGCCGCTGGTGGATGAAACGCTGTCCGTGCGCCTGCAGCACGCCACCCAGCCGGCTCGCGACATGGTGCTGATGGCCCGCCCCGATGCGGAAGGCAACTTCAGCGTCGCCCTGCCGATGCTGGAACGCTCGCGCTGGCAAGTGCTGGTCGAAGGCAAACAGCGCGACTGGCGCCTGGAGGGCGTGTGGCTGTGGCCAGTCGAGCGCACGGTGGCAATCCGCGCAGACGTTGCAGCGGCCCCCGGCGCTACGCGCTAACCAACCAGGTATTCGCGCGCCAGTGCGCGTGCCCGGTGCAGGCGGCTCTTGGTCGCCGCCGTCGTCAGCCCCAGTTCCTGTGCGATTTCCGCAATACTCAATTCCTCGAAATCGCGCAGCAGCACTATCTGCAGGTAGTCACGCGGTAGCGATTCCAGCGCCTGCACCAGTTCCGTGCGCAAGCCCGCATCATCCTGCGACGCAAGCCACTGCTCCGCGCGCTCCTCGTCATAGGGGTCGTAGTTGAAGGCGCGCCGGCCAAGCCGGCGGCACTCGCGCTGCACCACCTTGAACAGCCAGCCAGAAAATGCCGCCAGCACCTTCAGTGAAGACAGGCGGCGCGACATCACCAGCAGTACTTCCTGCACCGCATCATCCACATCGCTGATCAGGCAATTGCGCTGGGCATAGCGGCGGATATCCGGCTGGCATACCGCCAGGAGTTTGGCCAGCGCCTGCGGATCGCCGCTGTGGGCGGCCTGCAGCACCGGCTGGTGCTGTTCAAGAAGTGCCATTACCGTTTCGCCTTATCCAGTTTGCGCCCCACCATGGCGCAGGCAGGGCAGAAGCCGAACAGCCCTGACAGGACGATGCCTGCGGCCGACAGTGCCACTACCATGCCCCACAGGCCGCCCAGGGCGAGCACGCTCCACGCCACCACTGCCAGGCCGACGATCACGCGCAAGGCGCGCTCCCAGGTTGGTACATTTTTAACATAGAACATTTTGCACTCCTTTTGCAATTGGAGGGAAATTCCTCACCTGCTAAGAGGAGCCAGTCCGGGATTTGGATTCGCGGTTACAAAAATAAATTACACTAGCCAGCAGCCCCCTCGCCCAAAGGACGTCCATGAAGCCTCTAGGGATCAATGTGAAGGTCGCACTTGCCACCAGCATCACGTCTATCGTGATGATTGCCGTGGTGACCGTGTTGCAGGCGCAACGCCTGCGCGAAGACTTCACCAAGGTGCTGTTTGCGCAGCAGGACGCCCTGATCGCCCGCACGGCAGAAGACCTGGATGACAAGCTGACCGCCCTGCTGGACGTGATCGCCCAATCGGCACGCAAGCAGCCCCGCAGCCTGATGAATGATCCCGCCGCCCTGCGCAACTGGTATGAAGAGCGCGCCATGCTGTCAATGTTTGACGACGTCATCGTGATCGACGCCACAGGCAGCGTAGTGGCCGACGTGCCGCGTATCGCCGGCAGGGAAAAGGTTTCCGTGGCCGACCGCGAATACTTCAAGAAGGTGCTAGAAACCCGCAAGCCGCTGATCGCGGGACCGATCAAGAGCCGCGTCAGCGGCCAGCCCATCGTGCAGATGGTGGCTCCCATATTGGACGACCATGGCAAGGTCGCCGGCGTGCTGGCCGGCGTGCTGCGGCTGTACAAGGACAATATGCTGGGCCACCTGCGCAACGCCAAGGTCGGCAAGACCGGTTACTACTTCGCCGTGACCCTGGACGAGCCGTCGATCTACGTGGTGCATCCCGATGCCAGCCGCATCCTGCAGCCACGGGCGGCAAATGCCAATCCTGCCACCACACGCGCCATGCGGGAGGGCTTTGAGGGCACGGTCCTCAGCACCAGTGCCGCCGGGGTGCCTGGCGTGAGCAGTTACCGGCGGTTGAAGTCTACCGATTGGCTGCTTGCTTCCATCCTGCCGGTGCACGAGGCATTTGAGCCGTTTGAAGGCGTGCAGTTGCACCTGCTTGCCTGGGGCGTTGCCGCCTCCGTGATTTCCGCCCTGCTGATCGGCTGGATCACGCTCTACTTGCTGGCGCCCGTGGCCAGGCTGCGCAATGCCATCCAGGACTTGCGCGCCAAGCCCGGCGAATTTGCCCCGATTCCGGTCACCCGCAAGGACGAAATCGGCGAGCTGACGGAAGCCTTCAATAGCCTGATGCAGGAACGGCAGGCAGCCGAGGCCCACTCGCAGACCCTGATGGCGGAAGCCGACTTGCGCGCGGCTGAACTGGAGCAGGAACGCGACCGCGCCGAAGCGGCCAACCGCGCCAAGAGTGACTTCGTGGCCAATATGAGCCATGAAATCCGCACGCCGATGAACGCGGTGCTGGGCATGGTGTACTTGCTGGGGAATACCTCGCTCAGCCCGCAGCAGCGCAAGTACCTGACCATGATCCGCACTTCCGGCCAGTCCTTGCTGGGCATCCTGAACGACGTGCTGGACTTCTCGAAAATCGAGGCGCGCCGCATGGAACTGGCGCCAATCGACTTCGACCTGGACGAGGCGATGGCCACCCTGGCCACCACCATGACCATGAATGCCGGCGACAAGGAGCTGGAACTGGCCATCGTGGTCGCGCCCGACGTGCCAACCCTGCTGCACGGCGACGCGCTGCGGCTGCAGCAGATCCTGACCAACCTGGCCAGCAATGCGATCAAGTTCACCGAGCAGGGCGAGGTGGTGGTCTCGGTACGGACTGCGGTGCGGGTGGCGGACCGCGTGCTGTTGTGCTTTGAGGTGCGCGATACCGGCATCGGCATGACCGAGCAACAGACTATCCAGCTGTTCAACGCCTTCTCGCAGGGTGACGAGAGCATCACGCGCCGCTTCGGCGGCACCGGCCTTGGCCTGGCCATCACCCGCCGCCTGGTGGAGTTAATGGGCGGGCAAGTACAGCTCCAGACCGTGCCGGGCAAGGGCAGCACTTTCTCCTTCGAGCTGTGGTTCGGCGTGCTGCCGGAGCGCAGCGAGGCCCGGCGGCTGCCGACCATCGGGCCTTTGAACGTGCTGGTAGCCGACGACAACAGCACCAGCCGCAGCATGATCGTCCAGCTGCTGCGAGCCTGGGGCTGGGACGCGGACGAAGCCGATTCTGGCGAGGCGGCGCTTCAGTGCTTCCGTGAACAATTGGCCGGGCCGCATCCTTACGACGTGGTGCTGACCGACTGGCACATGCCCGGTTCGGACGGCTATGCCTCCGCGCGCGAGATCCGGCGCGCTGCCGAAGGCCATCGCCAGCCTATCGTGGTGACCATCAATGCCTTCGCGCGCGCCCAGGTTGACGACATCGCCAGCACGCCGGAGGCGGACGTGGTGCTGGTCAAGCCCATTACCGCATCAAGCCTGTTCGATGCCATGCACCAGGCGCTGGCTGCGACCAACGGCGGCGAGGTTGCTGCGGCATCCGCTTCCGCACTGGGCAACCGGCTGCGCGGAGTGCATTTCCTGCTGGTCGAGGACAACCTGCTGAACCAGGCCGTGGCGCGCGGCATCCTGGAACTCGCGGGCGCCACGCTCGACGTAGCGGGCGATGGACAGCAGGCAGTGGATGTACTGCGGACCAGCGCCAGCCGCTATGACATCGTGCTGATGGACATGCAGATGCCGGTCCTGGATGGCTTCAGCGCCACGCGCATGATTCGCGATGAATTGAAACTGGACCTGCCGGTGATCGCAATGACCGCAGGCGTGCTGGCGTCCGAACGCCACCGCTGCACCGAGGCCGGCATCACAGACTTTATCGCCAAGCCAGTGGTAATCGACGAAATGATGGCGGTGATCGAGCGCAACCTGCGCCGGCCCCCGGGGCATGCAGTGGCGGCGGACGACACTCCCGCGCCAGCCCCTGAACAGGCTGTGTCCGAACAGGTGTTCAGCATGGATAGCCTGATGCGGGTGATGGGCAAGGATCAAAAGGGCCGGGCAGTGATGTTCAAGATGGTGCGCGGCGCGCTGGAAGGCGGATTGCAACCGATGGATGATGCTGATGCTGCGGTTCGCGCGGGCCGTCCCGGCGAGGCAGCGCGCATCCTGCATGGCTTGCGGGGTGCGGTGGGAGTGCTGGGCGCCAAACGGCTGGTGAAGGCGACGCTGGATGCCGAATCTGCGATCCGGGTCGGCAATCCGGACAACTTGCCCGGCATGCTGGCCGCCGTGCGCTACGAACTGGAACAGGTTCTGGCGCACGGGCGCCGGTGGCTGGAGCAGGAGGACCGCTAGCTTTCGCGCCGGTTCAGATAGGCGCCCGCTGCAAGGCCTATTGCGAAAGCAGCGTACACCGTCAACAACGACGGGCGCGACAGGCGCTCTTCGAAGCCGGGCCGCAGGCGGTGCGGCGTTAACTGATAGTCGGTGAAGCAGGCCACTGCGCTTGCTGCCGCCGCAGCGGTAACTGTGGCGACGGCCTCTTTCTTGTCGAGCGTCTTGCAACAGGACTTTTCGAACAATGCAGCCCAGAACATCGATGCGCCGTGGTGGATCAGGTAGCCCACCAGGGTGTGCTTGAGCGAAGGGCGGTCGGCTTGCGTTGCCTTGTCGCCCCAGAGCCAGTGGCTGACCGCATTCACGCCGGCAAACATGCTGCCGGTTTCGCGCTTGCCGCAAGCAGCCAGCGCCAGCGTTGAGGCCAGGCTGGCCAGTGCGCCGGGCAATAGGCTTTGCTTGAGCGCTCCGCTCCAAGTGTCCATGGCGATTCTCCCATTTCGTGTACTGTCGGATGGCGGGAGGAGGAGCCGATGCGGGTACTGCTGACCGGTGCTACAGGGTTTATCGGGTCGCATGTTGCGGCGGCCCTGCTGGCGCGCGGTCATGAAGTCATTGCTGCCGGGCGCCATCGTGGGCGCGATCCCCGCTTGGGCTTTGTTCCTGCCGACTTTGTCCACGATACCGAAAAAGCCGTGTGGGTGGCGCGCCTCAAGGGCGTGGATATTGTGGTGAATGCGGTGGGGATATTCCGTTCGCACGGTTCGGCTTCGTTTGCGGCCGTGCATGATGCGGCGCCGCGTGCTTTGTTTGCCGCCTGCGCAGAGGCGGGCGTGCGTTTTGTGGTGCAGGTTTCTGCCCTGGGCGCGGACGCGGGCGCACGGTCGGCTTTTCATGCGAGCAAAAAGGCGGCGGATGATGCGTTGCTTTCCTCGCCCCTTGCTGGGTGCATCGTCCAGCCCTCGCTGGTCTACGGCGCAGACGGCGCAAGTGCGCGGATGTTTCGCATGCTGGCGACCATGCCGCTCGCGGTGCAGTTGGGCAGCGCGCTGCAAATGGTGCAGCCAGTCCACATTGATGACGTAACGGCTGCGATCCTCGCACTCGTCGAGCAGGGCGCAACAGCGCGCTACAACGGGGCCAGTGGCCGGGCGGGCGCCGATGCGCGCTGCGGCGCGAGTGGTGGCGCGGCCGGGAGAGTGTGGAGGTTGGCGGTAGTCGGGCCGGATGCGATGCCGTTTGTGGATTATCTGCGCGCACTGAGGGCGGCGATGGGACTGGCGGGCTGGCGGTTGCCGGTGCTGCAGCTGCCGGACTGGCTTGCGCGCAGCATGGCAAACGTCGCGGGGCTGATTCCGGGCAGCCCGCTGGACCGGGAAGCGCTCGACATGCTGGCGCGCGGAAATACCGCCGACGCGAGTCCCCTGACCGCGCTGTTAGGCCGCCAGCCGCGCGCGGTCCGCGACTTTATCCATCAACCGCAAGCAGTGCGCAGCCAGGCGCAACTCGACTGGCTGATGCCATTGCTGCGCCTGAGCATCGCCGCCGTATGGATCTGGACCGCCATCGTATCCGCCGGCCTGTATCCCGTTGCCGGCAGCTATGAACTACTGACCCGCACTGGCGTGCCAGGCGCGCTGGCGCCGCTGATGCTCTACGGCGCATCCGCACTTGACCTGGCCTTCGGCGTGGCCACGCTGGCCTGGCCGCGCAGGTCCCGCCGCTGGCTTTGGCTCGCGCAAATCGCCCTGATTGCCTTCTACTCCGTCGTCATCGCCTGGCGGCTGCCGGAATTCCTGCTCCACCCCTATGGCCCAATCAGCAAGAACCTGCCGGTGATAGCCGCGCTGTGGATGCTCTACGAACTGGAGAAACCCACATGGAATACCTGATCGTCAAATGGCTGCACATACTCTCGTCAACCCTGCTGTTCGGCACAGGCATCGGCTCCGCGTGGTACCTGCTGTTCGCGGTGATCAGCAAGAACGTCCAGGCAATCGCCGTGGTCACCCGCATCCTGGTGATCGCCGACTGGCTGTTCACCGGCGTCACCATGATCGCCCAGCCGGCGACAGGTTTCTACCTGATCCACCTTGCCGGCTTCCCGCTGCAGACGCCCTGGATCAAATGGTCGATCGCGCTGTTCGTCATTGCCCTGCTATGCTGGCTGCCAGTCGTCTGGCTGCAAATAAAGATGCGCGACATTGCAGCCGAGGCGATGCAACAGGCCGCGGCACTGCCTGCCCAATTCTGGAGATACTTCCGCGCCTGGGTCGTGCTCGGGATTCCGGCATTCTTCGCCTTCATCGCCGTGTTCTACTTGATGGTCGTAAAGCCAGCCTGGGGATGAACGGTCTGGCCACGCTCCAGCATGGCGACGAATTCGCTGATCCGCTTCGCCCGCGTCTCAGCTCGCTTGGCCTGGTGCGTGCGGAACAGGATCGCATAGCGGTTTTGCGAGCTCAAAGCGGCAAAGTTGGCCCGCGCCTTTGCGCTTGCGTCGAGCGCCGCCTGCAGGTCGGCCGGCACTTCCGCCGCGCTCCAGGAGTCGTACGCCGCGTCCCAGCGCCCATCCTTCTTCGCACGTTCAACTTCCGCCAGCCCGGCGGGCTGCATCAAGCCCTTCTCCGTCAGCGCGGCCACCTTTTCCCGGTTGATTTTCGACCAGATGCTGCGCTTCGCGCGCGGAGTGAACTTTTGCAGCCAATACTGGTCGTCGAGGCTCTTCTTCTGCCCATCGATCCAGCCAAAGCACAGCGCTGCATCCAGCGCCTCCGGATACTGCACCGATGATTCAGGCGCATCCTTCTTGGCGATCTTCATCCACACGCCCGGCGAGGTGGCGTGCTGTTTCTGCAGCCAGCTCCACCACGCCTTGCCGGTAGCGAACAGGCGCTGCTCCAATTCCGGTTTGCCACTGCTCATAGTTTGACCTTTCGTGCGACTTCGACAAATGCCTTGGCGGCCGGCGAGGCCTGCGCCAGATTACGCAAGGCCAGCCCGACGCGGCGCCGCACTGGCGGCGAGAACGGGCGCACCGCGATATCCGGATGGCTGGACGCCAGGTCGACCGGCAGCGCCAGCTCCGCCATGCCCGAGACGCCATTGCCCCGCCCCACCATGCCCAGCACAGTCAGCACCTGCGACATGCGGTAGCGCACCTGCGGGCACAGGCCCTGCGCGGCAAACAGCGGCTCAATCAGCGTCGAGCAGCCAGCATCCGGCATGATGAAAGGCTCATTCGCCAGGTCGTGCGCGCTGACGGACTTCTTGGCCGCCAGTTTGTGCCCCGCAGGCAGCAGCGCCACCATCTGGTCTTCCACCAGGTCCACAGTGTCGAAGCGGTCGTCCGGCTGCTGGATAAAGCCGATATCGACGCGGCGGTCGAGAATCCATTGCAGCGTATCGTCGTCGGTGCCCTCATCGATGCGCACTTCGATGCCCGGATAACGCTTCTGGAACACGTCGAGGATGGCGGGAATCAGCTTGAGCGAGGAGGTAGGGCCGAAAGAGCCTATGCGCAGCAAACCCTTATTCAGGCCACTGGCCGCCGATACTTCCTGCCGCATCGATTCCGCCAGTCCCAGGATTTCGCGAGCACGCACCAGCAGGCGCTGGCCCAGCTCCGTCACGTCCGCCGTCGCCCCCTGGCGCTCGATCAGCTGCACGCCAAGTTCCCCCTCCAGCGACTTGATGGCGTGCGAGATGGCGGACTGGCTTACGCCCAGCCGCATGGCCGCGGCGGTGAAACCGCGCAATTCAGCCACCAGGGCAAAGATTTCCAACTGGGTGAATGTCATATGTTTCTCATGAGCTTTTCCTCATTTCTCTATGAGCAAGGATTAGCATTAATGTATAACCTCCTTCACTGACACGCAAGGCCCACTGCCATGATCTACCTGAAACTGATCGCCTGCACCCTGATCTGGGGCGGCACCTTCATCGCTGGCCATCTTGTCTCGAATGCACTGCCGCCGCTGACGGCAGCCTCCATCCGTTTCTCCATCGCGGCGGCGCTGCTGCTGGTGCTGGCCTGGAGGCGCGAAGGCGGCCTGCCGAAACTCTCGATGCAGCAGCTTGGCGCCACGGCCGCCCTGGGCCTGACCGGCATCTTCCTGTACAACTTCTGCTTCTTTTCCGCGCTCGGCAAGATGGAAGCCAGCCGCTCCGCCTTGTTCATCGCGATGAATCCGATCGTGACCGCGCTGGCCGCAGCCGCCGTGCTGCGTGAGCGCCTGAACTGGAAAAAGTGGGCCGGTATCGGTATTGCCTTCGTTGGCGCCACGGTGCTGATCACGCGCGGCGAGCCGATGGCGGCCCTGCATGACATCAGCCAGTCGATCGGGATCGGTGAATTGATGATGCTGGGCGCCGCCTCCTGCTGGGCGGCTTACACCCTGGTCGGCCGCGCTGCGCTGAAAGGCCTGTCGCCGATCGCCGCTACTACTTATGCCTCGCTGTGGGGCCTGGGCTTCCTGCTGATCACTGCCTCACGTGAACTGCCGAACGTGGCATGGGCTTCACTGGGCTGGCAGGTATGGGTGTCCGTCACCTACCTCGGCGCTTTCGGCACCGTCGTGGCCTTCGTGTGGTGGTATGAGGGCGTGAAAGCCCTTGGCCCGGCACGCACGGCGGTGTTCAATAACCTGGTGCCGGTGTTTGGGGTGTCGCTCGCCGCCTTGATGCTGGGCGAGCAGGTGATGGCTTCGATGATTGCCGGCGGCCTGCTGGTGGCCACCGGTGTGACCATCACCAACCGCTAATCAGGCGTAGCGCAGCACGTCGCCCAGGGGGCGGCGTGGTTTTTGCGGCCAGTTACCCTGGGCGGCGTGTCCGACAGCGACCAGCATCACCGGCACTTCGTCCGCGCCGAGGCCGAAGGCGGCGTGCACGGCTTCCGCATCGAAGCCGGTCATGGCGCAGCTTGAGAGGCCCATGCCTTCCGCGGCGAGGATCATGGTCATCGCCGCCAGCGAGGCGGAACGCAGGGCTTCGTCGCGCTGGGCGCGTTCGTCGCCATTCATCGAACCCTGCGCCATGCGGGTCCAGCTATCGACAACGGGTTGGATAAGTATGCCTTTATCCACAGCCGGTTTCAGCGCAGCTGCCACCTGGTCCTGCGCCTTCAGAGTGCCGCTGATGATGAAGGTCACCGACGCATCCACAACTTTCTGCTGGCCGAAGGACAGTTCGCGCAATTTCTCGCGCGCTTCCCGCGAGCGCACGGCCACGAACTTCCAGTTCTGCACGTTATAGGCGGAAGGTGCCAGCGTCGCCAGGCGCGCCAGTTCCGCCACCTGTTCGTCGCTGACCGGCGCTGCCGGGTCGAAATAGTTGGCCGAAACGCGGGATTCGATCAGGTCCTTGATTGGCTTGTTCATCATTTTGCCTCCTGCAGTTTGAGTTGGAGTGTCAATACGCTGCCCAGCACCACGGCCAGGCCGACCATTGCGGTGCCGCCCAGTTTCTGGCCGAGCAGGGCCCAGCCCAGCACTACCGCGGTCGCTGGGCTCAGCAAGCCAAGCGAAGACACGGCAACCGGCGACAGGCGGCTCAGGCCACGGAACCACAGCAGGTAGGCCACCAGGGCGCCCACGAAAGTCAGGTAGGCATAGCCCAGGATTTCGCTGGTGGCCAGCGAGGCAGGCAGCGGAGGGTCGGCCAGCAGCGCCAGCGGCGCGAGCATCAGGCCACCAAGCAGCAACTGCCAGCCGGCCAGTTCAGCCACCGGCAGGCCGGTTTTCCAGCGGCGTGCCAGCCAGGTTCCGACGGCCATGCTCAGGGCACCGGCAAGGGCGGCAGCGACACCAAGGGCATCCCAGCGCGCAGATGGCGACAGCAGCAGGGCGGCCATGCCGGCCACGCCTACCGCTGCGGCGCCCAGGGCCGCCCATTGCGGGCGGCGACCATCCCAGCCCCAGGCCAGGCCCATGATCACGATCGGCTGGATGGCGCCCAGCACGGCAGCCAGGCCGCCCGGCAGGCGGTAAGCGGCGACGAACAACAGGGCCTGGAAAGCGCCGATGTTCAATGCCGCCAGCACGGCAACGCGCCACCAGAGATGGCGGGCCAACATGCGGCCGGCGAACAGCACCAGCAGCAGACCGGCCGGCAGGGCGCGCACGGCGGCGGCGGTGAAGGGGCGCCCGTCGGGCAGGATCTCAGTGGCGACGATATAGGTCGAACCCCAGATAACGGGGGCCAGCGCAGTGATCGCGGTATCGGCGAAGGGGAATTTTTTCATGGCTGCGAAAGTATCTTGAAATCGAGATAAATCGCAGTATAGCAAATTATCTTGAAATCGAGATAAATTGTTATAATCGCCCCGATAGCTAACCTGGAGACGGCTGTGGATAAAGTGGATTTGATCCTGGAGCAATGGGCACGCGAGATGCCCGCCATGGATGTAGGACCGATGGGCGTGATCGGGCGCCTGAACCGCTGCGCGGCGCTGATGCGGCGCCGGCTCGACGCGACTTTCGAGCAATTCGGGCTCAGTAACTGGGAATTCGACGTGCTGGCGACCCTGCGCCGCGCGGGCGCGCCGCATCAATTGGCGCCAACCGCCCTGTTTTCCCAGCTGATGGTGACTTCAGGGACGATGACCCACCGCCTGCAACGGCTGGAGGCCCAGGGCTGGGTGACGCGTGCGCCGAATCCGGCCGATGCGCGCAGCATGCTGGTGCAGCTCAGTCCCGCAGGGCTGGAGCTGATCGAACGCGCCGTCCTGGCGCACGTGGAAAACGAGAAAAACATCATCGCCCCGCTGGGAGCCGAGGGCGCAGCCGAGCTGGATGCCCAGTTGCGCAAGCTTCTGGCGATACTGGAGGCTAGGCAGGAGTCTTGAATGCGCCAACCTGGGCGCCGATCCGCGCGCCCATGGCCTCGCCCAGTGCCTGCAACCCGCTTAGTGGGCGCACCATCACTTCAAAGTCGACAATCTTGCCCGCATCGTTGAAGCGAATGAAATCGATGCCCTTGAGCTGCTTGTCCCCGACGTTGGCGCTGAACTCCAGCACCACGCTCAGGCCATCGTCGGTCGCCAACTGGCGGTGGTAGGCAAAGTTCTCGAACACCTGGTAAGCGGTATTCAGCACCAGCACCACCGCCTGCCGGCTGGCGTAAGGCTTGTTTGCAACCGGCGAGCGGAACACCGCATCCGCATCGACGATGGAGGGCAGGGTGGACAGGTCGCCGCTGGCGACCATCCTGTGCCAGCGCTCGAGCGATTCCGCAACGGCCGGTTGGAGCTGCATGGGCTTACTCCTTAAATGGCGGCAGCCAGTCGGGTGCCTTGGTTGATAGCGCGTTTCGCATCCAGTTCGGCAGCCACGTCGGCGCCGCCGATCAGGTGTACTTTGCAGCCTGCGTCGAGAAGGCCTTGCTGCAGCTCGCGCAGCGGCTCCTGGCCGGCGCAAACAATCACATTATCCACAGGCAGCACGTGCTGCTGGCCTTCCACGGTCACGTGCAGGCCGGCGTCGTCGATGCGGTCATAGCTGACGCCTGATTGCATGTTGACGCGCTTGGCTTTCAGGCCGGTACGGTGGATCCAGCCGGTGGTCTTGCCCAGGCCATCGCCAACCTTGCTGGTCTTGCGCTGCAACAGGTGGACTTTGCGCGGCGAGGCTTCCACCTCTGGAGCGCGGATGCCGCCACGGTCCTTGTACTGGTTGTCGATGCCCCACTCGGCATAGAACTTCTCCGGCACCAGGCTGGCGCTCTTGCCCTCGTGGGTCAGGTATTCCGATACGTCGAAGCCGATGCCGCCGGCACCGATCACCGCCACATTCTTGCCGACCGGGGCGCCGTCACGCAGCACCTGCAGGTAGCCCAGTGCTTTCGGATGGCCGATGCCGTCGATAGCCGGGGTGCGCGGGGTGACGCCGGTTGCCAGCACCACCTCATCGTATGCGCCTGCAGCCAGGCCGGCCACGTCGACGCGGGTGTTCAGGTGCAGCTTGACGCCGGTGAGCTCGATCTGGCGGCCAAAGTAGCGCAGGGTTTCATTGAATTCTTCCTTGCCCGGCACCTTCTTCGCCACGTTGAACTGGCCGCCGATTTCGCTGCCGGCGTCGAACAGGGTGACGTCATGGCCGCGCGCAGCGGCGGTGGTGGCGAAGCTCAGGCCCGCAGGACCGGCGCCGACCACGGCGATGCGCTTGGCTTGCTGCGTTGGCGAGATCACCAGTTCGGTCTCATGGCAGGCACGCGGGTTCACCAGGCAGGAAGTGATCTTGCCGGAGAAAGTGTGGTCCAGGCAGGCCTGGTTGCAGCCGATGCAGGTGTTGATTTCGTCGGCGCGGTCCTCGCGCGCTTTCTGCATGAAGAAGGCGTCCGCCAGGAAGGGGCGCGCCATCGATACCATATTCGCAGCGCCGTCGGCCAGGATGCCCTCGGCCACTTCCGGCGTGTTGATACGGTTGGTCGCCACCAACGGAATGCCGACCTTGCCCATCAGGTTCTTCGTGACCCAGGCAAAACCGGCGCGCGGCACCTTGGTCGCGATAGTCGGGATGCGTGCTTCATGCCAGCCAATTCCGGTGTTGAGGATGGTGGCGCCGGCCTGCTCTACGGCCTGGGCCAGCTGCACCACTTCCTCCAGCGAGGAGCCACCCTCCACCAGGTCCAGCATGGACAGGCGGTAGATGATGATGAAGTCCTTGCCTACCCGTTCGCGCACCTTGCGCACGATTTCGACCGGGAAGCGCATGCGGTTTTCGTAGCTGCCGCCCCATTCGTCGGTACGCTGGTTGGTGCGGGCGGCGATGAATTCGTTGATCAGGTAGCCCTCGGAGCCCATGATTTCCACGCCATCGTAGCCAGCTTCGCGCGCCAGCACGGCGCATTGGGCGTAGTCCTCGATGGTCTGGGCCACTTCTTCCGTGCTCAGTTCGTGCGGGGTGAACTGGTTGATCGGCGCCTTGATCGCGCTCGGGCCTACCAGTTTCGGGTGATAAGCGTAGCGGCCAAAGTGCAGGATCTGCATGGCGATCTTGCCGCCTTCCGCATGCACGGCGGCGGTGACCTTGCGGTGCTGGGCTACTTCCTCGCTGGTGGTCAGCTTGGCGCCGGCCTTCCACGGACGTCCCGCCTCGTTCGGGGCGATGCCGCCGGTAACGATCAGGCCCACTTCGCCGCGGGCGCGCTCGGCGTAGAAGGCGGCCATGCGTTCAAAGCCATCGACTTCCTCTTCCAGGCCGACGTGCATGGAACCCATGATCACGCGGTTTTTCAGGGTGGTGAAGCCCAGGTCGAGCGGGGCGAGCAGGTGTGGGTAGCGGTTCATTGGCGTCCTCATTATGCAACTAGTTGCAGAAATATAGCCCGGTTGGCGCGTCTATGCAACCAGTTGCAGAAACACTGTGGCTTGTCCGCCTCGCTCCGCTCAGGCAAGATGGTGGCCTCTTTTACATTGTTTCCTGCCATGTCTTTGCCCCACGCGCTGTTGACCTCCCTGTCAGAGAAAGCTGGTTCCGGCTCGGAGCTGGCGCGGCGCTTCGATAAATCGATCGGTTTTTTCTGGGCCGCCACCCACCAGCAGATTTACCGCGAACTGGCGCGCCTGGAGCAAGCCGGCTGGATCGAGTCCCTGCCCGCCGAGACTGGCCGTGGCCGCAAACGCGCCTACCGCGTGCTGCCGGCCGGCACCGAGGAGTTGCGGCGCTGGATCGCGGAAGGCGAAGATCCCCGTCCCCAGCGCGATGCGCTGATGGTGCGCATCCGCGCCGAAGCGGCCGTCGGCCCGGCGGGACTGGCCGAAGAAATGCGCCGCCACCTGGCGCTGCACGAAGCAAAACTGGCGCTGTACAAAAGCTTCGAGCAGCGCGATATGGCGAGCGAATCCGATTCGCGCGAACGGAAACTCCAGTATGTCCTGCTGAAGGGCGGCATTGCGCAGGAGGAGTTGGCGATCAATATGGCGCGCGAAGCGTTGCGCATCCTGGAAAACTGAAACCAGAAGTTTCGGGAACTACAAAAAGTGTAGGCAGTGTTATGCTCCAGGTAAGGGATTTCGTGGAGAAGAGATGCGTCGTCGCGCCGTTCTGGGGTTCGCGCTGTCTGGCCTGCTGCCGGCCTGGGTAGCTGCGCAAACTTTGCCGGTGATGAACGTCTCCACGTTGGTGGGGGACGACCCCGCCGCCACCATTTCGGAACTGATACTGCGCGAGGCTTACCGGCGCATAGGCCGTACCCTGGTCGTGCACCAACTGCCCGGCGAGCGCTCGCTGGTGTACGCCAACGAGGGCAAGATGGATGGCGAGCTGTATCGCAAACTTGGCCTGGATCGCGACTATCCCAACCTCGTCATCGTTCCCGTTCCTTTGCTCACGTTCGAGCTCGTGATCTTCTCGCGCGGGACTTCCTTCATCGTCAACGGCTGGGAAAGCCTGCGTCCATACACGCTGGGCTTTGTGCGCGGGAATAAGATCGCGCAGGAAAACACCAAGGGCATGAAGGTGGAGCAGGTGCCGACCATGCATCAGGCTTTTGAGAAGCTGGTGATGGGACGAACGGACCTGGTACTGGGCCATCGCGCTTCGGGCATGGCCGTGGTGCGCAGCCAGAAACTGGAAGGCGTTACGGTGCTGGAACCGCCGCTGTCGTCCTTTCCGGTTTATCACTACCTGAACAAAAAGCACGCGGCGATCGTGCCGGAGCTGACTCGTGTGCTGAAACAAATGCAGGCTGACCGGACCATTGAACGCATCCACAAATCCATACCAGGCAACTGAGCAGCAATACCACTCGGCGGGTAGCCGAATGCTGGTATTCATCGTTTAACAGAATGTCTCATTTGAGACATCCCCCTCTTCATTCTCAAACAGCCCTTTTTTGCTGCCTTTGGTGGCACATGCATTTTTGCAACTGGTCTTATATTGGCAGCATTAATTAAAACCACTTGACTACCAATTGTCCCAATCCCATCCTAGCCCGACAACCACAACCGAAGGAGGGGGAGCATGGAACGAAAGGTTTCGAGAAGTTTTCTGGTCGCCGGTTTGACCAGCAGCCTGTTGGCTGCTTGCGGTGGCGGTAGCGACACGGGCCAGGCACAACAACCGCGCACGCTCGCGACATCGGCAGTAGCGGAGTCATGTCCGGCCTGGAGCAGCAGCGCGGTCTACACCGCGGGCATGTGCGTCACCTATAACGGCTCGGTGTACAAGGCCAAGTGGTGGACGCAGAACAATGTGCCAGGCACCGAACAGTATGGGCCTTGGGAGCTGCAGGCGACTACGCCAACCCCAACACCCACACCAACACCGACTCCAACACCGACGCCAGATTGTCCGGCATGGAGTGCCAGTGCGATCTACACCGCCGGCATGTGCGCGAGCTATAACGGCGCAGTCTACAAAGCGAAGTGGTGGACGCAGAATAACGTGCCGGGCACCGATCCGAACGGGCCTTGGGAGCTGCAGTCGACCACGCCGACGCCGACGCCAACTCCGACGCCTACCCCAACACCAACGCCTACACCGACTCCTACACCAACGCCAACGCCGACGCCCACTCCAACGCCAACGCCGACACCTACTCCGACGCCTACGCCAAACGGCCGCGAAGTCGGTTCCTACTTCGCGCAGTGGGGCGTGTACGGCCGCGATTACGAAGTGGCGGACATCCACACCACGAAAACGCCAGTAAACGGCGTGCAGACCAGCGTGGCCGACCAGCTCACCTTCATCAACTACGCCTTCGGCAACGTGTACCAGAAGAACGGCGGCTACGAGTGCGACATGGTGACGAAGGCCGAAGTCGGCAACGACAATCCGACATCGCCGGATGCCGGTACCGGCGGCGACTCCTATGCGGACTACCAGCGCCAGCCGCGCCGCACCGTCAACGGCCAGTCCGTGCCATGGGACGCCCCGCTGTCCGGCAATTTCCTGCAACTGAAACTGCTCAAGCAACAGCACCCGAACCTGAAAGTCTTCATCTCGCTGGGCGGCTGGTCCTGGTCGAAGTTCTTCTCGGCTGCGGCCAAGACCGACGCACTGCGCAAGCAGCTCGCCAAGTCCTGCGTGAAGATGTTCATCGCCGGCGACCTGCCGATCCAGGATGGACGCGGCGGCCCAGGTGCAGCGAAAGGTGTCTTCGACGGCATCGACATCGACTGGGAATACCCGGGCGGTGGCGGCCAGCCGTACAACACCTACGACGCGGTCAACGACAAGCATAATTTCACTCTGTTGATGGCGGAATTCCGCGCGCAGCTTGATGCGCAAGGCGCCGCCGACGGCAAGCATTACGCCCTGACCGCAGCGATCGGCGCCGGCGTGGACAAGATCGCCAACACGGAACCGAACCTGTACGCGCAGTACATGGATTGGGTGAACGTGATGACGTACGACTTCCACGGGGCGTGGGAATCCAGCACCAACTTCCACTCGCCGTTGTACCGCGATCCAGCCGATCCTGCGACCGGCAACCTGGCCAAGTACAACGCCAACGACGCCATCGCGGCACTGACGGCTGCCGGTATGCCGAAGAACAAGATCCTGCTTGGGATTCCGTTCTATGGACGCGGCTGGAAGGGCGTCACTGCCGGTCCGAATGGCAATGGCTTGTACCAGGCTGCCACTGGCGGCGCTGCCGGCACCTATGAAGGTGGCATCGACGACTACAAGGTCCTGCGCAACAAGACCGGCCAGCGCTGGTACCACCCGGTGACCAAGCAGCTGTATCTCTACACCAGCACCGGCGAGTGGTGGAGCTATGACGATCCGACCGTGATCGGCACCAAGATGCAGTACGTCCGCGACCAGGGCCTGCGCGGCGCCTTCTCGTGGGAACTGGACGGCGATGCGAGCGGTGCGCTGACCAGCGAAGTCTGGAAGGGACGTTAATCGTCCAGCCTTTGCCGGCGGCGTTTTCTGCGCCGCCGGCTTTTCCCTTTTGGAGACGCTTATGAAACGTCGTGCGACGGTGCATTCCCTTGGCATCAGCGACGAATGGCGGCGCTGGATTGCCGAAAACCTGATGCTGGGCCATTCACCTGCAACGCTGGCCGGCATCCTCGGCCAATCGGGGATTCCTCCCCAACTCGCTCAAGCCGAAATCACGGCGGCGATGAACAGCCCTTACCTGCACGGCGTACAGCGCCTGCATAACCGGCTGGCCAAGCGCGATTGGCTGCTTGGCATCCAGGCGCGCCTGAACCGCATGGCACCGCAGGAGGTGCCGCGGCGCGAACGTTTGTCGACCGAGACCTTCCTGCATGAACACTACCTGTGCAACCGCCCGGTCATCATCACCGGCATGCTGGACGACTGGCCGGCACGGGGCAAGTGGTCGCTGGATTGGCTCGCCGCCCAGTTCGGGGAGCGCGAAGTGGAAGTGCAGTTCGGCCGCAATGCCGATGCCAATTACGAGATGAACAGCATTGCGCACAAGCGTCACATGCCGTTCGGCGAGTACCTGGAGCGGGTGCGCAGCAGTGGCAGCACCAACGATTTCTACATGACGGCCAATAACGACGGACGCAACCGGCAGGCGCTGGACGAGTTGTGGCAGGACATGCCGCTGCTGCCGGAATACCTGGATGGCGAACGCAAAGGTTTCTTCTGGCTTGGTCCGGCGGGCACCATCACCCCGTTCCACCACGACCTGACCAACAATTTCATGATCCAGGTACTGGGGCGCAAACGCGTACGGCTGATCGCACCGTGCGAGACGCCACGCTTGCAGAACCAGCGTCATTGCTTCACGCCCGTCGATGGCCGCGACATCGACTTGCAGCGCTTCCCTTCGATGGCTGGCGTGCCGGTGCTCGACGTTGAACTGGCGCCCGGCGAAATCCTGTTCCTGCCGGTCGGCTGGTGGCACTTCGTCGAGGGGCTCGACATTTCTTTAACCATCTCGGCGACGCACTTCCGCTGGGACAACGATTTCTATAGCAGTTATCCGAACAACCACGATTTCTAATAACGGAGACAGCATGAATTTTCGACCGAATTACCTGATGCTGGCGCTGGTCGGCAGCGCCATTGCCGGCTGCGGCGGCGGAAGCGATAGCGGCCAGCCCGCGCCGGCGACTCGCACGCTTGCGGCTGCGGCGGTTTCTGAATCCTGCCCGGCCTGGAGTGCCAGTGCGACTTATACCGCAGGCATGTGCGTGACTTATAACGGGGCCGTGTACAAGGCGAAGTGGTGGACGCAGAACAATGTGCCCGGCGCGGAGCAGTATGGGCCTTGGGAATTGCAGGCGACTACCCCGACGCCGACGCCAACACCTACTCCCACGCCAACTCCAACACCGACGCCTGAATGTCCGGCATGGAGCGCCAGCGCGGTTTATACCGCCGG
>JBCNOP010000229.1:0-8215 GCA_039593775.1 Pseudoduganella sp. | reverse complement strand
CGCGCACCGTGACCGGCGCCTGCGCCGGATAGCCGGCGTACAGGGATTTCATCTGTGCCGCATCAAGCACCTGGGCCGCGGCGTAGCGCTCCAGCTCCTGGTCCAGGTTGCCAGCCAGCTGCAGCGCGAACAGCTTGACCAGGGCCAGCGAATCGGTCGGCTCCCAGCGCGCGGGCTGCACGTCCAGCGCCAGGAATTCCGGCGGCAGTGCCTGCCCCTGCGCCAGCCAGGCGTTGACGCCGGCAGCATAGGCTTCGAGCGAAGCGCGCGCCTCGCTGCCCAGCGCCGGCAAGGATTTCTCCGCCGCGCGGTACAGGCCCAGGGTACGCAGCCAGACGTCCTGCTTGACCGTCTTGCGGCCGAAGACTTCAGACAGCCGCCCTTGCGCCGTGCGGCGCTGGACTTCCATCTGCCACAGGCGGTCCTGCGCATGCGCATAGCCCATGGCGAAGTAGACGTCGTGCGCACTGCCGGCGCGGATGGCGACCGCGCCGTCGCGGTCACGGGTGAGCGTGGTTTCGCCGTCCAGGCCACGCACCTGCAGGCGGCCTTCGTCCTGCGCGCGGCTTGACTGCAGGTGCAGCAGCAGCGCCGTGGCGCCGGCAACGAGCGGCAGCAGGACAAGAAGGGTGAAACGGCTTAACAGGGGATAGTTTCGGAACACAATGTGCCTTCACAGTACTTGGTCATGCCAAGCACTGTAAGGACTTGCCGTCTGCCGCAACACTGTCAACATTTACAGCCCGCAGCGCCACGCCGGTGCACAGCGTGTGCGGGTCGAGCCAGAAGAAGCGCACCGGCACCAGCTGGCCGCGCTCCAAGCCTGGCGCCAGGTCGGCGACACAGCGCAGCAGCAGCACACCGGCAGCCGGCGCAATCGCGCAAGCATGCGCATCCTCGAAACCGATATAACGCCCGAGGCGATGGAAGGCCGCCTTGAAAAAACTTTCCTTGGCCGAGAACGCCAGTGTCAGCAAGGCTTCCTGCGGCAGCCGCGGTGCGCCCTGCATCAGCCAGGCCAGCTCCTGCTGCGTGACCGCGCTGCCCAGCAGCCATTCACGCGCATCGGCCGCCACCAGCGATTCAATGTCGATGCCGACCCCGCCCCAGTCCGTGCGCGGCGCCACCAGGGCTGCCGCATGGCTGGCCGTGTGGCTGATACTGCCTTGCAGCCCGGGTGGCCAAAGCGGCTCGCGCCACGCCCCGCTGTCCACGCGATAGTTGCGCCAGCCGAAGGGCGTCAGCGCAGCCGCTGCGCACAGGCGCCCCGCCAGGTACTCGGCCTGGCGCGCACGCACGCTGCGCTGCAGCTCGGGCGGGAAAGCGATGGCATGGTGTTCAAAAAGGGACGGCAGGTAGACCGCACCGTCATAGCGCCCGAGCACGAATGGGAGCGCTTGCCCGCTGGTGGGCATGCTGTGGGCCGACAGCTCGATGAAGGCGCGGCCCGCGCCTGTCAGGGATGGTGGGAACATGCTCAGCATTACACCGCAAACGCGGCGCGGCCGGCACTGTCAGTGTTGACAGCGCCCTAGAGCAGCCGCAGCATGGCGGCCTTGATCACGCCGGCGGTCTTGTTGGCAGCGCCCAGTTTCTCGAGGGCATTATTGACGTGGAAATTGACGGTGCGTTCCGAGATGTTCATGATCTCGCCCACCTCTCCCGAGGTCTTGCCGTCGGCAGTCCAGCGCAGCACTTCGATCTCGCGCTGGGTCAGCACCGGCGCCTCGACCGCCGCCCTGGCAGACACCAGGCGCGCCATCCCTTCATGGGCCACCTGCACCAGCCAGGTCATTTTCAGCGACTGCGCGCGCAGTTCAGACTGGCTGAGCGGGTCATGCGAACGGGCCAGGGTCAGCAGCCCGCCCACGCCCTTGGCGTCATAGGACGACTGGGCCCAGCCCACGCGCAAACCGTGGGCGTGCGCGTCGTCCCAGAATGTGGGATTGGCCTTGAACAGGTCCTCGGTCCAGACCAGTGGCAGCACCGATTGCATACCGTGCGCCACTGTCGGGTCAGATGCCAGATAATTCTGCTCAGCATAGCGCTGCTGCCAGGCGCTCGAATAATTATTGCGCAGGTAGGTCTTGGGATTGGTCAGCGGCAAAGGCATGCGCAGACCATAGGCACAATAATCAAAGCCAAGGCTGCGGGCGGCTGCCTCCAGCACGGCAAAAAGCTGTTCTTCTGTCTGGGCAGTTAACAACGCCTGTAGCTGGCCTTCCTGCCAGTCGGAAAAATCCACCTCGCCCTCCTTCCAAAACTGACGTTACGTCAGTGAATCACTTATCGATCATAACGAGAAAATGACGCCTGTCCGCAGTTTTTCGCAACATTTTCAGCCTGACAACAGAAATACAACGAACGTAACTGTCAAAGTTGACAGTTGCTTTTCTGCGCTACCCGGCTTCAAATATCGAAACAAGACCCGACGACGGGCAAATTTCTTTCTAGAAAGCCTAGACAACATGTTTGACACGGCTGATCTCCGCATGCCCTTCCAGGCGCTGCAACAGCGCTGCCTGGAGCATTTGATTTCTGGTCTCGACGAAAACGACATGCCACCGCCGAGCGGCGAGGCGGCCATTCCCTGCCAACTGAGCGGCTATACGGAATGGGTCAGCCAAGAGCAGCCCGCGCTGACTATCGGCTGGGACTGGGAGCTGCTCGCCGGCCTGGACAAGGTTGCACTGCGCCGCGTGGGCCAACCACGCAGCAATATCTGCCTGAGTGTGCAGCCCGGCGGAGGCTGCGACTGGCCGCAGAGCGACGCCTTGCTCAGTCGCTTCGTCGATGGTTACAATTGGCAAGATGAAACACTGCTGAATATTCAATCACGCTACCAAGCGTGATCCCGCCGCCCCCGCACCGCACCGGCTGTGCGGTATCAAGCTTTTCCTTGGCAACAACATGCTAGCTTTATCACACGACGGTTACATCCGCATGACCCTGCTCCAGCTGCAGGGCATTCCCTTGCGACATCTCTTATCGGGCCTGGATGAGGATTGTTCAGCCACCATCGCCGGCTATACAGAATGGCTGAGTGACGGACAGCCCGCCATCACGCTGGGCTGGGATTGGTGCATGGTCGGCCATGCCAAGCTGCAGCGGGTCGACGAGCCGCGCAGCAACCTGATGCTGGTGGACGAGGCCGGGCGCGACCTCGGTTTCGACGCGACGCTGGCGGCGCTGGCGGGCTTTGTTGACCAGATGGATTGGCAAAAAACCACACTTTCAGCTTTGGAGGAGCGATATTCGGGCTAAGCCCCTGTGCACGATTGCCCACCGGACTGTCAGAATTTACAGTTCCAGCGCAGCGTTAAAAATAGTTCAATGACAGCTCACATCAACAGTACTCTTCTTTCCGGAGCAGGGCATGAATCGAATCGCGGGCAGCAGCAACACCATTGGCAAGCAACTGTATACGCAAGTCGCACATTACCGCCACAAGGTCTTTATCGAGATGCTGGGCTGGGAGCTGGAAACGCGCAACGGCGAAGAACTTGACCAGTTCGACCGTCCCGACACGCTGTACGTGGTATCGCAGGACGACGATGGCAACGTCAACGGCTGCGCCCGCTTGCTGCCGACCAGCCAGCCTTACCTGCTGGGAGAAATCTTCCCGCAACTGATGAATGGCGCAGAAGTGCCGCGCAGCGACGAGATCTGGGAACTGTCGCGCTTTGCCGCGGTGGATTTCAACAGCCGCACCATGTCCGCGCTGTCGCAGTTCTCTTCAGAAGTAGCTGTTGAACTGCTGAAAGAATCGATTGCTTTCGCTGCAGCCAACGGCGCCAAGCGCCTGATTACGGTATCGCCGATTGGCATCGAACGCCTGCTGCGCCGTGCCGGCTTCCGCGCCCACCGCGCCGGACCACCGATGATCATCGACGGCCACCCTATCTTTGCCTGCTGGATCGAAGTCGCCTGAACGCGGTTTCAATCAACCCCTGCAACGACTACCGGAACGGCCCGCGGCGACGCAAATTGCCGCGGGTCCCGGCCCCCCCTGGCCCCAGGAAAAACGCCTGCGATGGCCCTGTTCGGGCAGCTGCGCCGAGACTATGATCGTGCAACACCCTTCGACGCCGGCATATCCCCATGAAAACTGCATGCATTGCGCTTCTGGTCTTCTTCGCCTGCATCGGCGCCCCCGCAGTGGCTGCACCAGTCAGCGACGGCCAGCAGGACTTCAATTGGGAACTGGGGAAATGGGAAACAAAGCTGCGGCGGCTCAAACAGCCGCTTAGCGGCAGCCACGAATGGCTTGAATATGCAGGCACCACGACCGTCACGCCCCTGATGGGCCAACGGGCAAATATCGTCGAATTTGACGTGCAAGGTGCTGCCGGGAGGATCGCCGGCGTGTCCCTTCGCCTGTACCAGCCGGCTTCCGGGCAATGGAGCCTTCACTTCGCGAACCTCGCCAACGGCGCAATGACAGAGCCAATGCAAGGCAGCTTCCAACAGGGGCATGGGACGTTCTTCGGCCAGGATACGCTGAATGGCCGCAAGATCATGGTCCGTTTCCTGATCATTCCAGTCAGCGCGGACCAATGGCGCTTCGAGCAGGCCTATTCCGCCGATGAGGGAAAAACCTGGGAGGACAACTGGATCGCAATAGACACGCGCCAGCCGCCCTCCCCTTCGACCCGGCCTTAGCGCTTGCGAGGCGGCGGCAAGTCGGTGCAGACGCCTTCGTAGGCTTCTGCGGCCATGCCGATCGATTCACCCAGGGTTGGGTGCGGGTGGATCGTCTTGCCGATGTCGATGCCGTCGGCGCCCATCTCGATTGCCAGGGCAATTTCACCGATCATGTCGCCGGCGTGGGTGCCGACAATGGTGCCGCCGATGATACGGTGGGTTTCCGCGTCGAACAGCAGCTTGGTGAAGCCTTCGTCACGGCCATTCGCAACAGCGCGGCCGCTGGCTGCCCATGGGAAGTGGCCCTTCTCGACCTTGATGCCCTTGGCTTTCGCTTCGTCTTCGGTGATGCCGGCCCATGCCACTTCCGGATCGGTGTAGGCCACCGATGGGATGATCTTGGCGTCGAAATGGGCTTTCTCGCCGTGGGCTGCTTCTGCCGCAACGTGCGCTTCGTGCACGGCTTTGTGAGCGAGCATTGGCTGGCCGACGATGTCGCCAATCGCGAAGATGTGCGGCACGTTGGTGCGCATCTGGCTGTCGACGTTGATGAAACCGCGGTCGGTGACGATCACGCCGGCCTTGTCGGCAGCGAGCTTCTTGCCGTTCGGGCTGCGGCCGACTGCTACCAGGACCATGTCGTAGACCTGTGGTTCCGGTGCGGTGGCGCCGGCTTCGGCGGCTTCGAAGGTGACCTTGATACCCTCCGGCAGCGCTTCCACGCCGACAGTCTTGGTCTTGGTCATGATGCGGTCGAAGCGCTTCTCGTTGTACTTCTGCCAGACTTTCACGGCTTCGCGGTCGGCGCCCTGCATCAGGCCGTCCATCATTTCGACCACGTCGATGCGCGCGCCGAAGGTGCTGTACACGGTTGCCATTTCCAGGCCGATGATGCCGCCGCCGATGACCAGCATCTTCTTCGGCATGAAGCGCAGTTCGAGTGCGCCGGTGCTGTCGACGATACGGTTGTCTTCAGGGACGAATGGCAGCTTCACCACGCTGGAACCAGCGGCGATGATGGCTTGCTTGAACTGGACTACTTTCTTGCTGCCGTCGGCTGCAGTGACTTCGATGTGGTTCGGGCTCAGGAACTGGCCAACGCCCTGCACCACGTTCACCTTGCGCATCTTGGCCATGCCGGCCAGGCCGGTAGTCATCTTCTTGATGACGCCTTCCTTGTAGCTGCGCACCTGGTCGATGTCGACCTGCGGCTTGGCGAAGGTGACGCCGTTCTTGGCCATGTGGCTGGTTTCATCGATCACGGCTGCCAGGTGCAGCAGGGCTTTCGACGGGATGCAGCCGACGTTCAGGCAGACGCCGCCCAGGGTCGCGTATTTCTCGACCAGCACG
Organism: Pseudoduganella sp.; assembly: GCA_039593775.1. Lineage (GTDB taxonomy): Bacteria > Pseudomonadota > Gammaproteobacteria > Burkholderiales > Burkholderiaceae_D > Rugamonas. Next base: position 2,221 of record JBCNOP010000229.1, on the reverse strand, counting down.
GTGTTCATGCCCAGGTCTGCGGAACGGAAGGCGGCGGAGTAGCCGCCTGGGCCGCCGCCCAGGACCATCATGTCGCAGGTGATGTCGACCTGGCCGGCATAGCCGCCGGCTTGCGGGGCGGCCGCCGGAGCGGCCGGTGCTGCAGCAGGCGCCGCTGCGGGGGCAGGAGCCGCGGCCGCAGGGGCTGGCGCGGCAGCGGCAGGAGCAGCTGCAGCGCCCGCAGCTTCTTCCAGCACCATCAGCGCGGAGCCTTCGCTCACCTTGTCGCCAACCTTGATCTTGAGTTCCTTGATCACGCCAGCGTGGGTCGATGGAATCTCCATCGATGCCTTGTCGGATTCGACGGTGGCCAGAGACTGGTCGACCTTGACGGTATCGCCAACCTTGACCAGCAGTTCGATCACTTCGACGTCCTTGAAGTCGCCGATGTTCGGTACTTTAACTTCGATCATCGAGGCCTCCTTACAGCAGGATCTTGCGCATATCGGCCAGCACTTCGGCCAGGTATGCGGCGAAGCGTGCACCGGACGCGCCGTCGACCACGCGGTGGTCGTAGGACAGCGACAGCGGCAGCATCAGGCGCGGCACGAATTGCTTGCCGTCCCATACTGGCTTCATGGAGGACTTGGACAGGCCGAGGATCGCCACTTCGGGTGCATTCACGATCGGGGTGAAGGCGGTACCGCCGATACCGCCCAGCGACGAAATGGTGAAGCAGGCGCCCTGCATGTCGGTCGGCTTCAGCTTGCCTTCGCGTGCGGCCAGCGACAGTTCGCCCATTTCCTTGGCGATCTGGGTCACGGATTTCTGGTCGGCGTTCTTCACGACCGGTACCACCAGGCCTTGCGGCGTGTCGGCGGCGAAGCCGATGTTGTAGTACTTCTTCAGGATCAGGTTCTCGCCCTTCTCGTCCAGGGACGAATTGAAGGTCGGAAATTTCTTCAGCGCGGTCACGGAAGCCTTGATCACGAACGCCAGCATGGTGAGCTTGACGGCATCCTTGTTCTTGGCGTTCGCGTTGTTGCTGTCGACGCGGAACTGTTCCAGGTCGGTGATGTCAGCGTCTTCGAACTGCGTCACATGCGGGATCATCACCCAGTTGCGGTGCAGGTTCGGGCCGGAGATCTTCTTGATGCGCGGCAGCGGCGACAGTTCGGTTTCGCCGAACTTGCTGAAGTCCAGCGATGGCCATGGCAGCAGGTTCAGGCCTGCACCGCCACCGGCTGCCGGTGCGGCTGCGGCGCCCGGCGCTGCTACTGCGCCGGAGACGATGCCTTTAACGTAATTCTGCACGTCCTGCTGGGTCACGCGGCCTTTCGGGCCGGTGCCGCCAACGCGCGTCACATCCACGCCCAGTTCGCGGGCGAACTTGCGGACAGATGGGGAGGCGTGGGCCATCTTGCCGGTTGCTCCGGCGACGGCCGGTGCAGCGGCCGGGGCTGCAGCTGGCGCAGGGGCTGGTGCAGCTGCGGCGGCCGGAGCCGGCGCGGCGGCAGCCGCTGGAGCCGGGGCCGCAGCAGGAGCTGCTGCGGGGGCGGCTGCGCCACCAACGGCGTCGACGATCAGCACCAGGGAGCCTTCAGCAACCTTGTCGCCAACCTTGACCTTCACTTCCTTCACCACGCCGGCGTGCGACGATGGGATTTCCATGGAGGCTTTGTCGGATTCGACGGTCACCAGGGACTGGTCCTTGGCGATGGTGTCGCCAACCTTGACCAGCACTTCGATCACTTCCACTTCCTTGAAGTCGCCGATGTCCGGCACCTTCACTTCGACCGGGCCGGCGGAGGCTGCGGCTGGCGCAGCGGCGGCAGGCGCCGGTGCGGCTGCGGGCGCTGGGGCCGCGGCCGCAGGGGCGGCGGCGGCAGCTGGGGCGGCTGCCGGAGCTGCAGCGGCGCCGGAGGCCTCCACGATCAGCAGCAGCGAACCTTCAGCGACTTTGTCGCCGACCTTCACCTTGATTTCCTTGACGACACCAGCTTGCGACGAAGGAATCTCCATCGATGCCTTGTCCGATTCAACGGTCACCAGCGACTGGTCAACCTTGATCGTATCGCCCACCTTGACCATCAGTTCGATGACTTCAACTTCCTTGAAGTCGCCGATATCCGGGACTTTCACTTCAACCATGCTCATAGTGTTTGCTCCGTCTTCTTATTTATTGGGTCACCGGATTTGGCTTGTTCGGGTTGATGCCGTACTTCTTGATGGCGTCTTCCAC
>JBCNOP010000228.1:0-8243 GCA_039593775.1 Pseudoduganella sp. | reverse complement strand
CCCATCCGCTCAATCTCTTCCGAACCGTAGAGAGCACGCTGCAAGCTGCGCTGGATCGACAGCAGGTCGTTCAGGTCCGCTTCCAGGTCGAGCAGGTGCTGCTGGGCCGACGCCTTGGTGTTGGCTGCGGGGGCGAGCAGCGCAGTCGCTGCGTTGCACATCTCTTCCGGGGCGATCGGCGTGATGCGGTAGGCCAGAGGCCCCTGTGCCATCAGTTCAGCCATGGTCGACGAACGTGTGTATGGGCACAGCACCAGGACTGGCGCGCCAGCGCGGCTACGTACCAGCGCAGCGAGTTCATTGCCTGGCGCCACAGCCGGTCCGTCGAGGTCGATGATGAGCAGGGAAATCTTGTTATGCGACATCGCATAACGTGCACTGGCAATGCTGTCCGCAGTCAGCAAACGATCGAACGATTCGGCGCAAGCCGCTACAAACTCCTGGCTTCGCGCGTGGTCGGGATGGAGGAAAAGGCCGGTGCGATGACGACGGCCAGCGGCATTAGGCATGTGGTTTAGTGTGCCACAAGTTCACTCCAGACAACATCCCTATTATGTGTGGGAGCGCACGGTTAGCAACGTTGCTGGGGCGAATACTGGACTTCCGAACACAGGAGGAAGCCATGTCGAATTCGCAGCAAAAGACTGGCGCGGGCAGCGAACAGCGCACCGTCCAGCAAGAACAGGACCAGCGTGACGCAGCCAAGCCCAAAGCTGAGGAAAAGAAGGAGCCGGTGCAAACCGGAACCCACGAGTTCCCGGCACCGCCGTTACCTGAACAGCACCTGGAGAAGCCCGGCCTCGAGCACCAGATGCAGCTGAAGCCGCAATTCATGGCGCCCAACTATTGCGGCAGCGGCAAGCTTGCTGGCATGAGTGCGGTGATCACAGGCGGCGACTCCGGCATTGGGCGCGCAATCGCTGTGCTGTACGCGCGCGAAGGCGCCGACGTGGCGCTGGTCTACCTGGCCGAAGAGCAGCAAGATGCCGTCGAAACCAAGAAATTCGTCGAGGCCGAGGGCCAGCGCTGCATCCTGGTTCCGGGCGACGTGCGCGACCCGGGTTTCTGCCGCCATGCGATCGACGAGGCCCTGCGTGCTTTCGGCAAGATTGACATCCTGGTCAACAACGCCGCCTTCCAGGAGCATGCAGGCTCGCTGGAAGAGCTCTCGGAAGAGCGCTTCGACCTGACCATGAAGACCAATATCTACGGCTACTTCCACATGGCCAAGGCAGCCCTGCCGCATATGCAGCGTGGGAGTTCGATCCTGAACACCGGCTCTGTGGTGGGCTTGCGCGGCTCCAAAAAACTGCTGGACTACTCAACCACCAAGGGTGCCATCCACGCGTTCACGATGTCCCTGGCATCCAACCTGCTGGAGAAAGGCATCCGCGTGAACGCCGTCGCGCCTGGCCCAGTGTGGACACCATTGAACCCGGCCGACCAGACACCCGACAAAATCAAGGAGTTCGGCTCACAGACCGATATGCACCGGCCGGCTCAGCCGGAAGAGATTTCGCCGGCCTTCGTCTTCCTGGCTGCGCCATCGTGCGCCAGCTATATCACCGGTATCGTTTTACCGATTACCGGAAGTATCGGAGAATAATCATGGCAAGAGCACTCTGGAAAGGAGCGATCAGTTTCGGCCTGGTGCACATTCCAGTGGAGTTGCACAAGGCTGTGGAATCGCACGACCTGGACCTGACCATGCTGGATAAGCGCGACTTTTCGCCGATCGGGTTCAAGCGCTACAACAAGGCAACCGGCAAGGAAGTCACCTGGGACAATATCGTCAAAGGCTATGAATATGCCGACGGCGAATACGTTGTGCTCAGCGACGAGGACTTGCGGCTTGCAAACCCAAAGGCGACGCAGACCATCGACATCATGGCCTTCGTCGATGCGGATTCGGTGCCGCTGACTTTCTACGAAACGCCCTACTATCTCGCGCCCGGGCGCGGCGGCGACAAGGTCTACGCCCTGCTGCGGGAAACCTTGCACAAGGCAGGCCGCATCGCGATTGCGACGGTGGTCATCCGCACCAGGCAGCACCTGTGCGCGCTGGTTCCCGTCGGCGACGGCATCATTATGAATACGCTGCGCTACGCGACCGAGATCCGCAATCCGGAAGACCTCAAGCTGCCGGGCGATTCCGGCTTGAGCGACAAGGAACTGAAGATGGCCTTGTCCCTGGTCGAGGATATGAGCGAGAAGTGGAATCCCAAGGAATACCACGACACCTATCGCGAAGACGTGCTCAAACTGGTCGAGAAGAAGGTGAAAGCCGGCCAGACCCACACGATTACCCCGCCTTCCGACGAATCGCCGGTGCCGAAGGCCAGCAATGTGGTGGACTTGGTGGCCCTGCTCAAACAAAGCCTTGGCTCCAAAGGCAAGGCCGCAGCTGCCGCTGCTGCCGACGAACCGGAGGAAGAAGAGGAAGAAGCTCCACCCGCACCACGCACCCGCCGCAGCACTGGCGCCGGCGCCAGCAAGACGCGAACCAGTTCCTCTCGCTCGACCACCTCTTCCGCCAAGCCGGCCGCCAAGCGAACCACCGCAGCCAAGTCCACCGCCAAAACGGCCAGCACGCGGCGCAAGGCCGCATGAACCAGCCCGTAAGTCAGCGGCCAATGAATATCAGGGTCTGCCCCTTGGGTCTGACCCTGGTTTCCCGGTTTATCAAGCGCTCGCGCCGCCCGCGGCTTTAGCCGGATACTCGAGCAGCCAAGAAAACCGGTAAATCTGGGTCAGACCCAAGGGTCAGACCCGATCTCGCACCGCCCCGTGCCACTTTACTTAGCCAGTCGTACCAATCGCCTTCATGGCCGGTGCCAGGCCGACGGCGGCCTTCGCATAATCCGCCCATGGCGCATTGCCCACATCGAGCCGCGTATGTGCCGTAGCCACCGTCCAATGGTCGCCCCCCCGCAAGCTGGCCAGTTCGTCCCACGCGACCGGCACCGAAATCCCCAGCCCCGGCCGCGCGCGGGCCGACCAGGCAGCGACAGTGGTTGCACCACGCCCATTGCGCAGATAATCGATGAATATCTTGCCGACCCGGTTCTTCGGCCCGCTCTTGAAAGCAAACCTGTCCGGCAGTGTGGTCGCCATATGTTCCACCACCTGCTTGCTGAACGCTTTCACCGTATCCCAGTCGTAGAATGGCTTGATCGGCACCACAACGTGGAGCCCCTTGCCGCCGCTGGTCTTGAGGAAGCAAGGCAAGCCCAGTTCATCAAGGAAGGCATGCACCAGTTGCGCCGCCTCCTGCATCTGGGTCCACTCGACGCCACTGCCAGGGTCAAGGTCGAACAGGATGCGGTTCGGTTTTTCGTACGTTCGGCCGAACGCATTTTGCGTATGAAATTCGATTACATTGAACTGGGCGGCCGCCAGCAAAGCCTGCGTTGAGGCCACTTCCAGCATCGGCGGGTGGTCAGGGTCCAGTTCGCGCGGGAATTCTTTCAAGCCGCGCAGTTTGCTGACATCGGCATGCTTCTGGAAAAATAGCTCGGAAGTCACGCCGTCCGGTGCACGCAGCAAGGCCACCGGACGGCCCTTGGTGTGTTCCAGCATCAGGTCCGCCACCAGCGCGTAGTAGCGCACCACGTCGATCTTTTTAAGGCCGCTGGCGGGATCGACCAGCCGGTCCGGATTGGTCACCTTGAGCGATGCCGGCAGTTTGCTTTGCACGGATTCTTCCTCCACATGGGCAGCCACTTCGCGTCTGATTTCACCGGCCTTCTTATCCTTGCGCAGCCCCTGGAAGACGGCGTGCCGCACCGAGCCGCTGCGCGTCCATTCGCCGAAGCTCACTTCGGCCACCAGTTGCGGCTTGACCCAGTGCGCCTTGCGGGCGATTGCCTTGCTTGGCGCGAAAGGACTTTGTTCGGCCTTCAACCGCTTCAGCTTGTCCGCCAGATCGCGCAAGGTCGCGTCGTTAAAGCCAGTGCCCACATTACCGGCGTAATGCAGTTCGCCATCCTTGCCATAAACGCCAAGCAGCAGCGAACCAATGCCGGTGCGGCTGCCCTGCGGATCTGTATAGCCGCCGATGACGAATTCCTGGCGCTGTGCGCATTTCAATTTGATCCAGTCGCGTGATCGACGCTCGGTATAGGTAGAGTCGCGGCGCTTGCCGATCACGCCTTCAAGGCCCATCTTGCAGGCAGCGGCCAGCATTTCGTCGGGCGACGCTTGCAACACGGCGCTTAGCCGCACAGTGTCGCCTTTGACCTTTGCCATCACCCCTTCCAGCCTGGCCCTGCGCTCTTCCAGCGGAAGGCCGCGCAAGTCCTCGCCATCCAGGTATGGCACGTCAAACAGGAAGTAGACGATATCTTTAGTACGCTGGCCGTCGAACGCTTGCTGCAGCAGGCCGAAGTCCGGGCGCCCTTCCTCATTGTGGACGACGATTTCGCCGTCGTACCAGCCATCCGGCAGCTTGGCCTTGGCCAGCGCGGCGCGCAAGGGCTCGAGCTTGTGCGTCCAGTCGTTGCGGTTGCGGGTGTGCAGCGTGATGTCGCCGTCTTCAATGCGGGCCAGCAGGCGGTAGCCGTCGTACTTGACCTCAAACAGCCAGTCTTCAGGCGTAGACGGCGGGCCATCGACCAGCGTCGCCAGTTCGGGTTCCAACTCCGCAGGGAGCCGCTTGACGCGCGGTGCGGCCGGACGCTCGGCGACTGGCTGCACCGCAGCGGGCGGGCCAAGCGTCTTGACGCTGTCGGGCATTTCATCCACCACGCTGAATTCTGCGGCGGGACGGACGTATTCATCCTTCTCCTTGATCAGCAGCCAAGGCTCCTTGTCCTCGCCTTTACCACGCATGCGCACCAAAGCCCATCGGCCGTGCATCTTGTGGCCATGCAGGTTGAAGACCAGCTTTCCCGCACGGTAGCCTTTGCGCGGGTCTTCGACCGGTTCCCAGGTGCCGCGGTCCCAGATGATGACCTTCCCCGCACCATACTGCTTTTCGGGGATGGTGCCCTCGAACTCGTTATAGGAAATGGGATGGTCTTCCACATGCACTGCCATCCGCTTGTCGTGCGTGTCGTAGCTCGGGCCTTTCGGCACGGCCCAGCTTTTCATGGTGCCATCGAGTTCCAGGCGGAAATCGTAATGAAGGCGCCTAGCCCAATGTTTCTGGATAACGAAGGCCAGCCGCCCCCGTCCAGGCTGGCCTCCCTCTGCGGGCTCCGGCGTGATGCTGAAGTCCCGCTTCGCCTTGTAAGTCTTGAGTGCGTCCTTCATGGATCAACTGTACGGGCGGCGCCGGGTGCAGACGGTTATCCATCGCACCTTGTAAGCAGATTTGGCAAGTGTAACGAGGTGTAAAGATCGTCAACGATGCCTTGTTGGCCTCCGTTTTCAGCTCAGTGACACGGCAATAGTGCACGACACTCGAAACGATTTACCCCAATTCTCTCCGAGGAGCTTGACCATGAAGAAGACCATCGCTACCCTGATCGCCGGCCTGTTCGCAACCGCTGCCTTCGCCCAAGCCCCGGCTGCCGGCAGCCACGCAGCTAAACCTGCTGCTGCCCCAATGCCTGCTGCCACTGCAGCCGCTCCGGCCACCCCAGCGACTCCTGCCGTTCCTGCTACCCCAGCAGTGCCAGCCGAGAAAGGTACCAAGGCGACTCCAGCGACTCCTGCTACCCCAGCCGTAGCCGCTACCCCAGCCTCCTCGGCTACCGCTGCTGCTCCAGCCGCTTCGCACGAACATTCCAGCGCGACCAAGGAAGTGAAAAAGACCAAGCACGCCAAGAAAACCAAGAAGGCTGACGGCGACAAGGAAGTAGCTGCCAAGGAAACCGCCCCAGCCAAATAAAGCTGCACCAACCGCTTCCCCAGCCGCCAGCGCGCCTCCCGAATCCGCCTCCAAACCGGAATGGCGCGCTGGCCGAGCGGGGACCAAGCGCAGTATCACTTCACCCCGGCCTGGCAGGCTTCTCCGCTGACCAGGCGGGCTTTTTTGCGTTTACGGTGGAGCGCCGTATCATTGGGCATTCTTTGACAATCGATACGGACCCTGCTTTGAAATCCCGCACCAACCTGGTCATCGCCATTCTCGCCGCCGCAATCATTGCGGCCATCGCCTTCAAGAGTCTTACCCGCCGACCGCCGCAAGCGGCTTCTAAACCAACGGCTGAGAACTGCACACCAGAAGCAATCAAGCAGGTCACTGATGTCCTTGAACGGTCCATACTTTCCGCAAATTGCACGAAGCTGGAAAAAGCGGATAAATACTAGTTGGCAATAACACCAACTATCCGGAACTGTGTGCCGATTACCCTGACGACCGGATCAACGTCGCGCGGATATATGGTGCACTACGACTCTTCGCGCCGCAGCACATGCAAACGAGTTGGCGTTGGAGTTGCAGTCACACTGACTAACGGCGAAGCGCGGTTGCAACGGAGGCGCGAGCGCCGCAGCGGCGCTCTGTGGCCCTGACGATGTGAGGCGTTCATATTGACCGACGGCAGCGCGCGGTCGTAAGCGCAGTAGGTGTGCATGCCGTGATGCTGCCCCTTGATGTGCCCTCAGTAAGCCTGCAGCCGGCCCACCCAGTAGGGCCGCTCCACAAAATAAGGAGCGGCCGCCGGATGATCCGCTCGGATTTTCAGGACCAAAGTCACAGTTAGTTTTCGGCTCTCAAATGTTGAAGCCTCTCAAATTTCCGGTCCGGTTCAAGCCGCGACAGATAGTTTTGTGCAACACTCATTCCCCCCCAGTTAAGAAGATTCTCGTCGTACCAGACATCTTCATATGTTTCGGTGACCAAAAATCTCCAACCAGGTGGTAAGCCTAAATATTTAACAGCTAGGGGCGCCCATTCATGTAAGTGAATTACGTGCAAAGGCACGTAAAAGTCCGGGGCTTGCGACGGCTCACCGCCTGCCCAGATATACCACCCACAAACACTTCCATCAGGCGGAATTCTCATTCCGTTAAGCGGTTCGAGACCAGTAAGCACATTTCGTGAGATTCCGACTTTAAGACCGGGATCACACGAGTAGAATTCCGTACCAAAGCGTTCACACACCGACTTCTGATCCGCCCAGTTCATTTTGTCAATCCTAAAAGTTTATTCATTCGCTTCACGAAATTAGACAAGTAGCCCCCTGCTTCGCCGAACAAGAAGGAGAATGGGCTTGCACGGCTTCAACTGACCGTTGAGCCTGAACATCCACTGAGCCAGTTTGATAGTATTCCACCGAAAGAGCCTTTTTAGCGGTACTGGCGCTTGCTTTGCCGGAACCGCCGCCGAAGAAATCTCGGAGTTAAACGTCGGCGACTGGGGACAGTAGGACCTGAAGCGGCATCGCTTGCCACTGCGATGCCGCATTCTTATCACTTTCTTTCGCTGACCAGGCGAGTTTCGAGGCGTTTGCGGCCAGCTTCCACGATGGTCTTGCAGCCGTTGGTATCGATGTAGGCGGCGCTGCCCTCTTTCGCTGCACGCTGCTGGCGGCCCCACAGGTCGTTCACCTCCGGATGCGCGGCGATTGCCACGTCGCACTTCAACCCTTCAATGGTGGCGAAGCTGCTGCGCAGTTGCGCGACCACTTCGGGGTGGTCGGAGAAGCGGTAACTATCGGCAGATACTGCGGTCACGCTGTCTACAAACACCACGTTCTTGCACTTGCCTGCTTCGCAGGACTGCCAGCTCCAGCTTGTGCCGCCTGCGGTGTGGCCTGGTGTGCTGTGCGCACTCACCGCCAGTGAGCCAAGCTTGATTACTTCACCATCGCTCACGCCGCGCACTTTTGCGGAACCGGCGAAGTTCGACAGGCTGCCGAACTGGGGATCGACCTTCGGTGAAACGCCGGTGCGCATGGTGTCGACATTCGCTTCGCCAGCCAACACGGTAGCGCCGGTCAGCTTTTGCAGCGCGGAGATGCCGCCTGCATGGTCTTCATGCGAATGGGAGCTGAGGATGTACTTCACGTCTTCCAGCTTGTAGCCCAGCGTGCGGATGTTGGCCGCGACCACTTCGGAGCCTTTGGCGGTGGTGCCGTCGACAAGGATATGGCCTTGCGGCGATGTCACCAGGATCGCGCTGATGCCGGCAGTACCGACATAGTGGGTGTTGCCATAGATGGTAAATGGCTGCTGCGGTGCGCTCCAGTCGCGCTCTTGTGCGCTGGCGACGGTCGCGAAGGCGGCCAGGATGAGAGATGCGATGACCTTCATTTTTCTCCTTTGGTGGTGATGTACAGGCCGGAATGCATTTG
>JBCNOP010000227.1:0-8295 GCA_039593775.1 Pseudoduganella sp. | reverse complement strand
CCCATCATTGATAGCGGCGGCGACGTGCAGGTGGTGCTGGTGGGCAGCATCGATTTGCTGAACTCCGACTTCTTCCACCATTTCAATACCATGAAGCCGGGCAAGACAGGCTTCATGTTCATCATGACTACCGACGGCATCCTGGTCAATCATCCCAACAAGGCGCGCCTGCTCGAGCATATCAATGCCCGCCCCGGCCTCAACCTCGGCACCCAGCGCGCGCTCGACGGCTTTGAAGGCTGGATGGAGGCGAGCAACAAGGATGGCGTAGAAGGCATCTATTCCTACAAGAGGCTGAACGCCACCAACTGGATCGTGGCAGCGCGCTACCCGACCGCCGAAGCCTTCGCCCCCATGATCGGCATGCGCCAGCAAGCGGCGCTGGCGGCCACCGTGTTTGCCGCGGCGGCCGGGATTTTGAGCTGGCTGATGATCAAAGGGCTGCTGTCGCCCTTGCAAAAGCTGCGCGCCAACCTGCATGCCATCCGCAACCGCGGCGGCGACATCAGCCTGCTGCGCAGCGGCGCCAGCGACGAGATCGGGGAACTCAGTGAAGCCCTGTATGAATTGACGGCCGAACGCCAGGCGGCGCAGGAGCGGCTGGCCGAAAGCGAGAAGCGCGCGCGCGTGATCGCTGACAACATCCCCGCCCTGGTGGCCTATATCGACCGCGACCTGCGCTTTCGCTTCACCAACGAGCATTACCAGTTCTTGCTCGGCGTCGACCCGCGCACCATGGTCGGCAAGCGCTTCGACGAAGTGTTCAGCACGGCAGCGCTCGAGCGCTGGAAAGACTGCTTCGATATCGTGCTGGCCGGCCGCCGCATGCACGTCGAACGCCCCGGCGAGGAACTGGAGCGCCACCTGCACCTGATGGCCGAACTGGTGCCGGACCTGGCGCCTGACGGCAGCGTACTTGGCTTCTATATGATGTGCACCGACATCACCGAGCGCAAGACCGCGGAGCTGGCGCAGGCCGCCAGCGAAAAGCGCCTGCGCCTGATTGCCGACCATTTGCCGGTGATGATCAGCGCCATCGACCGCGAGCACGTCCTGCAGTTCGGCAATGCCACCTATCGGCGCTGGCTCGACACCGATCCCGACACCCTGCCCGGCCGCCCCATGGCCAGCGTCGCCGGCGAAAGCGCCTACCAGCAAGCCCGCCCCTGGCTGGAGCGCGCCTTCAGCGGCGAAGTGACGGAATACGAATCGACGGCCCGCCTGCACGGCGAACTGCGCGTGCTGGAAACCATTTTTGTGCCCGACGTGCGCAAGGATGGCAGTGTGCCCTTTGTCTACGCCCTGACCACCGACGTCACGCGCAGCCGCGAGGTGGAAGCAGAACTGCTGCGCCAGGCGCGGCGCGACCCGCTGACCGGCATCCCCAACCGGCGCCAGTTCGAGGACGTGCTGGACCAGGCCATCGAACGGGTGCGCCGCCAGGACAGCCAGATGGCGCTGGCCTACCTCGATATCGACAACTTCAAGCACATCAACGACAGCCTGGGGCACGCCGGCGGCGATGAAGTGTTGAAGGAATTTGCGCTGCGCCTGTCCGCCAGCGTGCGCACCACCGATACCGTGGCCCGCCTGGCGGGCGACGAGTTCGTGATCGTGTTCGAACACGTCCGCCACGCCGACGAAGTGCGGCTGCTGGCGGAAAAAGTCATGGCCTCGGTCTCGCCTGACTTTACCGTGCTGGGCGCGCCGCTGCGCGTGACGACCAGCATCGGCATCGCCCTGTACGCCGGCGGCACCGAAACCGCCGGCGGCCTGATCGGGCGCGCCGACATGGCGCTGTACGACACCAAACGGCGCGGCCGCAACGGCTTTACCATCGACACTGGCCGCGGCCTGCCGGAAACGGCGGCCTCGCCACCCTAAACCGCGCGCAGTAACTCGATGAAGCGGCGGCCTGCCGGACCGGGCGGCGCATCCTTGCGCCAGCTCGCATACATCGAGAAGGCAGAGCCCAGCACGGGACTGGCTTCCAGCGCCAGTTCGACCAGGGCGCCGCGCGCCAGGTCATCTTCCACCATGTGGCGCGGCATGCCGCCCCAGCCCAGGCCTGCGCGCAGGAACGCATGCTTGGCGCCAAGATCGGCCAGGCGCCAGCCGTTGGGGTTGACGACGCCGAACTGCCGTCCTTCGGTCAGGCTAGAACGGTCGGTCAGGATCAATTGCACATGACGCGCCGCCTCGCTGCGGGCAATCGGCGCGGGCAAGGCGGCCAGCGGGTGGCCGGCAGCGGCGACTGCCACCACCGGCACTTCAAACAGGAAGCCTGTTTCGCATTCGGCCGGCACGTCCGGATAAGAACCCACCACGGCCAGGCGGCAGCGCCGCGCCAGCAATGGCTGCACCACCGCGCCCAGCGCTTCCACGTCCAGCCGCAGCGGCGTGCCGGGAAATTCCTGATGAAACAGGCGCACCGCTTCGGTCAGGCGGGCGATCGGGAACATCACGTCGACCGCCACCGACAGTTCGGCCTCCAGCCCTTCGGCCAGGGTACGCGCCTTGGCCTTGAAGCCGTCCATGCTGCTGGCTGCGGCGCGCGCCGCATCGAGCAGGGCGCGCCCCTGCTCGGTCAGCTGCGGGTAGCGGCCGCTGCGGTCGAACAAGGAAAAGCCGACTTGCATTTCGAGGTTGGCCAGGGTCTGGCTCACCACCGATTGCGCGCGCCGCAGCTTGCGGCCTGCTGCCGAAAAACTACCCTCTTCCGCTGCGGCGATAAAAGTGCGCAACTGGTCCATCGACATTGCGTCGAGCATGTGCGATCCTGTGTTTTAGCAATGGCGGCCGATTTTACACGACCGTGTAAGACTGGTCCGACACTGCGGCGCGAATCTCTCTGCTTGGAAACACTGCCTTGCACTTGGATACTGGTTGATATGATGACCACACTTCCACTAAGCCGTAGCCCCCAGGCCCCAGCGGCCGGGCCGTCGCAACAGCTCTACATGCTGCTGCGCGAGGCGCCTGACCGTTCCGCGGCGACCGCCTACCTGCAACGCCGGCTGGCAGAGGCCGCAGCCCTGCCGCCCGCCTGGACGGGCGGCCTGCAAGGAATGGAAGAATGGCTGGAACTGCGCAGCCGCAACCGGGCCGAAGAGTTCCGCCAATACCAGCAAGGCCGGCAGCAAAGCGCGCCGCGCCGCCATTTCGCCACGCTGGCGCAGGCGCGGCGCTTCCTTTGCGTGCAGGCCCCGGGCTTGCTGGTCGAGGGCGCCTGGCTGCACACGGTGCTCGACCATTGGCGGCAGGCCGCCTATATGCCGCTGGTCAAGCTCTACCTCGATTACCTCGGCAAGGGCGTGCCGGCGGCAAACCATGTTGCGCAAGTGCGACAAGTGCTCGCCGTCCAGGCCTGCAGCACCTGGCAGGACCTGGAAGATAGCGGCTTCGTGCAGGGCGCCATCCGCCTGGCCCTGGCCAGCACCGGCGAGCGCTACCTGCCGGAGCTGCTGGGCTACCAGTTGGCTGTTCCCGACCAGCCCGCGGCCCAGCCGTCGATCCTGCATGAACTGGCCGAACTCGGCATCGCGTTACCTCCGCCACCGCAATCCGACACGATTGTCGTGAACGTGCTGCGCTTGATCCTGGGTGCGGAGCCGGAGAATGCGGCGGAGCTCATGCAGCGGCTCGAACTCGGCTATGGCCTGGGCCGCATCGGCCTGCAAACCCTGCCGGCGACACCGGAGGACGGAGCACCGCAAGATCCCCCAGCAAGCAACGGAAGCGCCAGCGCCGCCATTTTCGCCCCATCGCCACTCAGCGGCGACAACGCGCCGGCAGTGCCACCGGCGCCGGAACAGGCACGCCCCATCCTGCGCCACCGCTTCGACGACGATGAGCATGCCTGGGAAACCATCACCAGCGACCTTGGCCTGCTGGAAGCGCAGATTGCCGCCTGCAGCGGCAAGGCGGAGGCCATGACCATGCTGGCGCGCCACATGGGGCCTGCGGTCCACCACCAGCCGCTTGGACTGATGGCGGCGCGCATCTACTCGCAGCTGTTCGCGCTGGCCTAGCCCGCCAGCGAAGCGCGCAACAGGGCTGGCGTCAGCCCGGTCCAGCGCTTGAATGAGCGCCGGAAATTCGCTGTATCATGGAAGCCTAGGTAGTCCGCCACCGCTTCGTTATCTGCCTGCCGCGACTGGAACAGGTACAGCGCAACATGGCTGCGCACCTGGTCCAGTTCCGCCACGAAGTGGGTGCCATAGCGCGCCAGGTGCCGCTTCAGCGTGGCCGGGCTGACACCGAAAGCGGCGCTGGTGCCTTCCAGCGTCGGGCTGCAGCGCACCTCCGCCAACAGGTAATCGTAAAGCGCATCGACCAGGCTGGGCGCGTCGCCTGACCCGCTGTCCCCCGCCAGCGCGGCCGCACACTCGCCGGCGCCGGCGTCCGGCCACGGCTGCGCCAGCGAACCTGCATCGAGCAACATGGCATCGAGTTGGCAATTGAAACGCAATTCGCCGCCCAGATGCACCTCATGCTGTTCGATATGACGCGGACGGGCGCGATTGAAGCAGAAGCGCCAGGGCAGCCGCTGCCCGCCCAGCCAGCGCGCCAGCGAGACCACAGCCGTCATGTGCATTTCCACCAGCGCTGCGCGCAGGCCCGGCGCTCCGTGGCTGTCGGTCCAGTACAGCACCGCCTGGCCGTCTGCGACATGCAGGCGTGGCCGCAACAGGGGCAGCAGGCGCGAGGGCCAGCGGCACAGGATTTCCAGCGCCTGCTCCAATGAGGCCGCGCGCCGCAATGCGACCGATAGGGCCGGGTCTGCGCCAGGCAACAGTTGCTGGCCGAGCATGAAGCTGGTGTCAGCGCTATCCAGTTCGCGCAGCGCATTCGTGAGCAGCTGCAGGCATTGCGCGGGACTGACCAGGGCACCAGGCAGGGGCGCACTGCCATCGCCAGGCATCCCCGTACCGCGTGCGATTGCGGCAGGCAGGGCATCGCGTTGCAGGGCGTACTCCAGGAAGTGCCACGGCAAGCCGCGCGCCGGAATGGTCGCCTCGTCTGGCAGTTTGTAGCGGATCACTGCGCGGGCACCGCTTGCGGCGGCTCGGCCATCGTCCGTTCGGCGCCATCGATTGCCGCCGACAGGCGCGCCAGCAAGCCTTCCGCGTCGCCATGCGCTGCTGCGCTCGCAAAACGCAGGCTCACCGGCAATGGCCCGTGCGGCCCGTGATGGCGCATCATCGCCACCATGTCGCACAGGTGCTGCGCCACAATGCGCGCTTCGGCATCGTCCAAACCGGGCAACAGGAGTGCGAAGCGGTCCCCGGCGTAGCGGCACAACAAGTCCTCATTGCGCAGGTTCAGCAACAGCATATGGCCTACCGCCTGCAACACCCGGTCACCCTCGCGCGGGCCATGCTCGCGATTGATGCGGTGGAAGCCGTCTATGTCCAACAGCACCAGTGCGCTCTGGCCGCAAGGATCGCGCTGCTGCTCCAGCCGGATCTGGTGCCGCAAGTAGGCGGCATCCGCCAGCTGCGTCACCCGGTCGAACGCACGGTGCTGCCGGAACAGGCGCTCGCGCTTGGCCAGGTGGTCGTTCAGCATGAACTGTTCGTGTCGCCAGTAATAGATGCCGGCGGTGAGCACCAGCATGCCGAATGGCACCAGGGCTTCGAGCCAGTTGTCCCAGCTTGCCGTTTTGTCGATCCGGAAGAATTCATCCAGGCAGTCGGCCCAGGACCCGAGCATGATTGCTGCCAGCCCCCCCGCCAGCAGGCGCGTGACCAGCCCGCCCGGCCGGCTGCTCAGCGTCATGACGAACCACAGCCCCGCCATGGCGGCCATGCCGCCTTCGGCAATGATGTCCAGCCAGCGCCAGGCGCCGAAGGGCTTGGTCTCGCCTGCGCTGGCATACAGCAGCAGGAACGCAATCACGGCAGATGCCGCGCCCACCAGGGAGTGTCGATGAAGTTTCAGCATAACCGCGCAGCTTAATTGCCCCGTATGACCGCCGCATGACAGGGACAGGGTCATTTCAGCTCACTGCCGCGTAACCAGCTTGTCATCCACGCTTCACATAATCCGCTGCATTCTTCCACTCCCAACAGAATGTCAATGAAAACCCAACTGACCGCACTCGCCGCCGGCGTGCTTACCCTGGCCAATGCCATCGCCTCCGACGCTGCGGACGCCTCCCTGGTTGGCGCCAGCGTCGTCGTTACCGGGCAGCGCGCCGTCCTGGCCAAATCCATCGCCGCGCAGGACAAGGCAGACAACATCATCAATGTCTTGAGCAGCGACGATATCGGCAACCTGCCGGACAAGAACGCCGCCGAAGCATTGGCCCGCCTGCCAGGCGTTTCCGTCCAGCGCGACCAGGGTGAAGGCCGCTACATCACGGTACGGGGCCTTGGCCCGGACCTGAACGCCGTCACCATCAATGGCGCGCTGGTGCCATCGCCGGAAGCGGGCCGCCGCGCAGTAGCGCTCGACGTGCTGCCGGCAGGCCTGATCCGCTCGCTCGAAGTGAGCAAGACCCTGAGGCCGGAGCAGGATGCCAGCTCGCTTGGCGGTACGGTCGAAGTCAAGTCGCTGTCGGCTTTCGACCTGCCTGGTTCCTTGCTGACCATGAACGCAGCCGCGTCACACGACCAGAACACCGGAAAAAACAGCCCAGGTGCCGGCATGCTGTGGGCCAGCCGCTTTGGCGACGGCAAATTCGGCGTGGCAGTAGGCCTGAGCGGCGAAAAGCGAAAATTCGGCTCCGATAACGTGGAAACGGGCGGCGCCTGGGATGGCGAGCGCCTGTCGGGCTTTGAACTGCGCGACTACCTGCCGGTGCGCGAACGCCGCGCCGCAGCCCTGAACCTGGACTACCGGCCGGAAGCCGGCAACAGCTGGTTCCTGCGCAGCTTCCTGAGCCGTTTCAGCGACGACGAAGTGCGCGACCGACTCACTGTCAGCAACGTCAGCGGCGGTGCACTCGTGGAAGGCGCGGCGTCCAGCGCCCGCCTCGAGCGCCGCATCCGCCAACGCAAATACACGCAGGAGATCCAGTCTGCCGTCATCGGCACCCAGCAAAAGCTCGGTGCCTGGCAACTCGACGTGCAGGCCGGCCGCAGCACGGCTGATGAAGATACGCCAGAGGCGCTGAACGATGGCCGCTTCCGTGGCATCGCCAATTTCAAGGGCATCAGTTTCACCGGCAGCGAACGCCCTGCCTTGACGGCCCCCGCCTCTGCCTATGACCCAGCCAGCTACAGCCTGAACGCCATCACGCTGCAGCAGCGCTACTCGAAGGACACCGAGCACCACCTGAAGGTCGACCTCAGTCACGATTTTGCACTGGGGGAAATGCGCTCCGCCATGAAATTCGGTGCCAAGTCGAGCCGCCGCGAAAAGACCAACGACACCAATCAGTGGAGCTATGGCAGCAAGGTGGTTCCAGGCTCCCCGTCGATGGCGTCCTTCGTCCAAGGCCACCAGCTTGATTATCCGTTCGGCCAGATCGGGACCGCCCTCGATCCGGCGGCCATCCGCGCCCGGGTCGCTGGCCTGGACCGCAGCGCTGCCCGCCTGGCTACAGAATCCGCGATGAACGACTTCACCCTGGATGAAGATATTGATTCCGCCTACTTCCAGGACACCCTCTCGCAAGGGGACTGGCGCCTGCTGGCCGGCGTGCGCGCCGAACACACCTCATTCGCGGCTGCCGGCGTGCGCACCAGCGGCAATGCCATCACACCCCTGCAACGCAGCCGTTCCTACACCAACTGGCTGCCATCGCTGCAACTGCGCTATGACCTCGACCGCGATACCAGTCTGCGCGGCGCCTGGACCAACTCCGTTGTGCGTGCCAATTTCAGCCAGTTGGCACCAGGCGTTGCACTGGCCAGCGCAACCGAAGCGACGATTGGCAATCCTGACCTGAACCCGCTCAAATCGCACAACTTCGACCTTGGTGTCGAGCGCGTGATTGGCACTGATGGCGCAGTATCGGCCTACCTGTTCTACAAGGACATCAAGGACTTCACCTACACCACGAATCTCGCGGGCAGCGGCCAATGGGCCGGCTACACCAGCGCCACGACTTATGCCAATGGTGACGCCGCCAAGGTAAAAGGTATCGAATTGTCCTGGCAGCAGCCGCTGCGCATGCTGCCGGCGCCTTTCAATGGCCTGCTGGTCGGCATCAACGGCGCCATGACCGGCTCACGCGCCAATGTCGCTCGCTTTGACAGCAAGGCCGGGACCATGCTCGTTCGCCGCATTTCAATGCCGGGACAGTCCGACCGTGTCATGAACCTGATGCTCGGCTACGAAGCCGGG
>JBCNOP010000226.1:0-8315 GCA_039593775.1 Pseudoduganella sp. | reverse complement strand
TAGCGCGCGTCGATCTTGTAATGGTCGGTCGCCGCGTAGCCGTGATAGGAGTGGATATCCTGGTTGTTCTCCACAAGCGGCGTCGGCCAGATCTGGGTGAAGCCCATGTCTTTTACATAGTCCAGGTGCGCCGCCATGCCGGCCAGGTCACCGCCGTGCCGTCCGTTGCCCTCAGCGCGGTTGGCCTTGTCCGGCATGCCGGGCATATTGTCATTGGCTGGGTTGCCGTTGGCGAAGCGGTCCGGCATTACCTGGTAGATTGCGTCGGAGCTATTGAAACCCTGGCGCTGCGCAGAACCAGGCGTGCGTGCCAGCAGCTGGTAACTATAAGTAAGGCCTTGCTTGCCCGGCGCGGTGAAGCGGATATCGAAGCGTCCCGGCGCCACGTCGGGCGCTAGCACCAGGTCGATGAACAGGTAGTTGCGGTTGGCGACCCGGCTCACGCTGGCGACCTGCACGCCCGGATAGTCGATCGACGGTTCCAGGTCCGCCACCTTCGGCGCATTCACCATCAATTGCAGCTTGGGGCTCTGCATGCCGGCCCACCAGAACGGCGGTTCCATGTGCTGGACGGTTGGCGCGGCGGCGTGAGCGGCTTGCAGCAGGGTAATGCCAAACAGGGCGGCGAAAGCGGTCTTCTTCATCATTTCTCCGGTTAAGACGTCTTATGGGGCCGACAATACACGTAATTTCGATGTAGTTCTACTACACATCAATTTGTCTATCTTTGTAGCCGAAATACAACGTGACCATCCGAAATCCCAGAGGGAGGCCGGAGGAAAGGGCAGAAATACACAGTAATGATGATGGTCATTCATTGACACCAAATCTAGTTTTAGTACAGAATCCGCCTCAGAGCGTCCGTAAGAGCGTTCGCTTTCCAAGGATTCCCGTGTAGTCGAAATAAACCGGTCTGTGTAGGTTGCGGGAAAGAATGTTTAATGAGTGAGGGGACTTTGATGACTATCTTCGCCAACAAGCGAGGCAATACCGCTTTCCGACTGAGTCCGGTTGCGGCTGGTTGTGCTGTATTTGTATCCGCCTTCGCGGGCACTGCGTACGCGCAGACTACGACCACCGGCCAGGCAGCTGACGCGCCGATGCAAACTGTGACCGTGTCCGGCATCCGCCGCGGTATTGAGGACGCGATCTCCGTCAAGAAAAACGCGACTTCCATCGTCGAGGCCATCTCCGCGGAAGATATCGGCAAGCTGCCGGATACCTCCATTGCAGAATCCATCGCCCGCCTGCCAGGCCTGGCCGCCCAGCGCGTAGCCGGCCGTGCGCAAAACATTTCCGTTCGTGGCCTGTCGCCAGACTTCGCCACCACCCTGCTGAACGGCCGCGAGCAAGTCTCGACCGGCGACAACCGCAGCGTGGAATTCGACCAGTACCCGTCTGAGCTGATCAGCGGCGTCACCATTTACAAAACCCCTGACGCCGGCATGGTCGGCCAGGGCCTGTCCGGCACCCTCGACCTGCAGACCGTGCGTCCGCTGGCCTTCGGTGGCCGTACCGTGTCCATGAACGCCCGCCTGGAAAAGAACTCGCTGGGCAGCATCGCCGACACCAATTCGCGCGGCGGCCGCTTCAGCGCAAGCTACATCGACCAGTTTGCCAACCGCACCATTGGCGTGGCAATCGGCTTCGCCCACCTGGACTCGCCAGTGCTGGACCGCGAAACCGGCCTGTATGAGCCATGGAAGAACGAAACCCGTGCCGGCGTGCCTGCCGGTACCAACGTCACCGACGGCATCAAGTCCCTGGCACGCAGCGGCTACAACAAGCGTGATGGCCTGATGGGCGTGCTGCAGTACCGTCCGAACAAGAACTTCACCTCGATGGTCGACGTGTACGCTTCGCGCTTCAAGCATGAAGACACCGCCAACCAGTTCGAAGTGCACGTCGGCGGCTACAACGGCGGCAACAAGCCTGACCTGCTGTTCACCGACGTCACCACCAACAACGGTTCGTTCGCGACCGGCACTGCCAACAACGTGTACCCGCTGGTACGCGGCATGTACGACAAGCGCAAGGACGATATCCGCGCCATCGGCTGGAACAACGAATGGAAGATGGATGGCTGGTCGCTGGTAGCTGACCTGAGCCGCTCCACCGCCAAGCGCGACGAGACCAACCTGGAAAACAACCTGCAGATCAGCGACGCTGCCGGCAACCCATACCTGGACTCCGTTGCCCTGGCGCTGCGCACCGGCGCGTTCCCGACCATGGATCCGGGCCGCGACTACAGCAATCCAGCCAACCTGTACGTGCGTAACACCATTTACGGTTCCGGCTACGGCAAGACTCCGCATGTGGAAGACAAGCTGAATGGCTTCAAGCTGGCTGCCAACATCCAGTCTTCCGGCGCGCTGGAAAAGTGGTTCTCGAGCTTCGACGTCGGCGTCCACTACTCCGACCGCAGCAAGGAAAAGCACCAGCCGGAAGGCGACATCAAGCTGGCGGGCGCTCCTTCGACCATTTCGCCGGACCTGATGTACGCGCCGGTTGACCTGGGCTTCGCCGGCGTGGGCACCATCCCAGCGTGGAACGTGCCGGGCGTCGTGGCCAAGTACATGACCTTCGCACCGACCGAAGACAAGAGCTACCTGATCGCCAAGGCATGGACCGTGAATGAGAAGATCACCACGACCTTCGCCAAGGCCAATATCGAACATGAACTGGGCGACGTCAGCCTGCGCGGTAACTTCGGCGTGCAAGTGCAGCGCACCGACCAGTCTTCCGATTCCAAATACTGGGACGGCACCGCCCCAGCCGGCCAGGAAGTCAAGCCAGTCCACGACGGCAAGACCTACACCGACGTGCTGCCAAGCCTGAACCTGGCGTTCCAGCTGCCGAACGACCACACCGTGCGCATGGCCGTGGCCAAGCAGATCGCCCGTCCACGTGTTGACCAGCTGCGTTCCGCACTGGACTTCAACGTCGGCACCAACGACTTCAAACCAGGCGGCAGCGGCGGCAACGCCCAGCTGGACCCATGGCGCGCCAAGGCCTTCGACCTGTCGTACGAAAAGTACTTCGGCAAGAAAGCGTACGTGGCACTGGCATACTTCTACAAGAAGCTGGATACCTACATCTTCACCGAGACCCGTACCCACGACTTCTCGCAGCAGATTCCGGGCACCAAGGCGATCACTCCATTCGGTAACTACACCGCTCCTTACAACGGCAAGGGCGGCAACATGAAAGGCCTGGAGCTGACCGCTTCCCTGCCGCTGAACATGGTGACCCCGGTGCTGGACGGCTTCGGCGTGAGCGGCAGCTACTCGTATAACGACAGCGCCATCACCATCAAGGAGCCAAGCGCAAACCTGGGCCAGACCATCATGCTGCCAGGCCTGTCGAAGCACACCAGCAACCTGACCGTGTACTACGAGAAGGCCGGCTTCGAAACCCGCCTGAGCCAGCGCAAGCGTTCGGACTTCGTGGGTGAGATCGGCAACTTCGCCGGTGAGCGTTCGCTGCGCTACGTTGTTGGCGAAAACATCCTGGACTTCCAGGTTGGCTACACCTTCAACGAAGGCATGTTCAAGGGCGTAGGCCTGGTACTGCAGGTGAACAACCTGCGTGACGCGGCTTACGAGACCTACAACGGCAACCGCAACCAGCAACTGGAATACCAGAAGTATGGCCGCACCTTCCTGCTGGGCGCGAACTACAAGTTCTAAGCCGGCAGGTGCAAAAAAATCGGGGGCCGCGGCCCCCGATTTTTGTATTTACTTAGCCTTCGCGGCCAGTTGCTTGTTTTGTTCGTCCAGCCAGACTTTCAGCGGGGCGAAGTAATCGAGCAGGGCCTGGCCGTCGATGCGCTCTTCGCCGGTAGCGGCTTTCAGCGCTTCAGGCCATGGCTTGGAGGTACCCATCTCCAGCATGGTCCACAGCTTCTTGCCGGCTTTTTCGCTGCCGTAGATCGAGCACTGGTGCAGCGGGCCGGTGTAGCCGGCTTCCTTGCACAGGGCACGATGGAACTGGAACTGCAGCAGGTGGGCCAGGAAGTAGCGGGCATAAGGCACGTCGGCTGCGACGTGGTACTTGGCGCCGGCGTCGAAGCCGTCAGCCAGCATCGGCAGCGGGCGCTTCACGCCCATGTACTGCTCGCGCAGCTGCCACCAGCTCTTGTCGTAGTCGGCAGGCTTGGTCTTGCCGCTGTAGACGTCCCAGCGCCATTTGTCGACCGAGTAGCCGAACGGCAGGAAGGCAACCTTGGCCAGGGCGCGCTTCAGCAGCACGCCGATGTCGGCATTCGGGTCCGGGTTCTCGTTCATCAGGCCGACCTTCTTCAGGTAGCTTGGGGTGATGGACAGCGCAATGGTATCGCCGATCGCTTCGTGGAAGCCATCGTTGGCGCCGGTGCGGAACAGGTTGGACTGGTTCTTGTAAGCCAGGTCGTAATAGATATGTCCCAGCTCATGGTGGATGACGGCAAATTCTTCTTCGGTCGGGCGGATGCACATCTTGATGCGCACGTCGTCCTTGCCGTCGAGCTGCCATGCGGAAGCGTGGCACACCACCTCACGGTCGCGCGGTTTTTCCAGCAGCGAGCGCTGGTAGAAGGTTTCCGGCAGCTTAGGCATGCCCAGCGAGGTGTAGAAGCGCTCGCCGTATTGCACCATTTCCTTGGCGCTGGTCTTGCGCTCTTCCAGCACTTTGGTCAGGTCGAACTTGGACGCGCCGGTGGCAGGCATCAGCAGCGGATAGATGTTCTCCCAGCTCTGGCTCCACATATTGCCGAACAGGTGTGCCGGGATCGGGCCTTCCAGCGGCACCTGGTCAGGACCGTAGGTTTCGCGCAGCTTGTAGCGGGCGTAGGTGTGCAACGAATCGTACAGCGGCTTCACCTGCTGCCAGATGCGTTCCATCTCGGCCGAGAATTCTTCCGGCTTCATGTCGTAGCCCGAACGCCACAGGGCGCCGGTGTCGGCATAGCCCATCTCCCGCGCGCCCTTGTTCGACAGCTCCACGTATTCGGTGTACAGCTTCTTGTAGGAAGGCGATTGCATGTGCCAGCCGTTCCAGGCATCCAGCAGGACTTTAGGATCGCGGCTGTTGGCCAGGGTCTTTTCCAGTTCGCCCAAAGGCATGCACTGGCGGCCATCGGTCGGGCAGTACTTGGCCTTGCCGTAAGCGCCATTCAGCTTGGCGTTGGCGTCGGCGTAAGCCTGGCGCTCCTTCGGATCCGGCAGCATCAGCGTCAGTTGCAGCAGCTTGATCTTGCGCGCTTCGTCGTCGGCCAGCTTCACGCCATTAAAGCGGCGCGATTCCAGCGCGGCCTGGCCGGCAGCGTCCAGTTGCAATTCGCCGAAGTAAGCGGTCAGCGCTTCGGTGTCGTCGGTAATGAAGTTTTGCGCAACCCAGGCGGCCTTGTTGGCGTCGTTGCCCAGCTTGTCGAATTTCTCTTCGGTCTGCGCGATGAATTTCTTCGCTTCGGCCGGAGTGCCTTTGCCTTTTTTCGCGGCTGGCGCTGCATGGGCGAAGCCCGCTGCCAGGGCCAGGCCGAGCGCCAGGACCATCGGTTTTTTCATCATCGTTTTATTCAATTCATTCTCCTCTCAGATAAAACTGCCCGCTAATATATCACCGTATGAAACTAATTAAATTTGCAATATTGGCCCTTATCAGCCAAGCCGCCATGGCGCAAAATGCGGATCGCCATTTCTTATCTGCCGCAAAAAACGGTAATGCGCTGGAAATTGGCACAAACGACGGTACCTACATCGTCAAGCCATATTCCGCGGCGGTAGTGGAAACCACCTTCATTCCGAAGGGCGAAGTAGCTGATGTGGTGTCGCACGCAGTGGTATTGCGGCCTGCAGTCGTCGCCAGCACGCTGCGCGACGAGGGCGGGGCGCTGGAATTCGCCACGCCGGGTATCACTGTACGCGTCGAGAAGCAGCCTTTCCGCATCAGCTATTTGTACAAAGGCCAGCCGCTGGTGGCTGAAAAGCGCGGTTATCGCCGTGAAGGCAGCATGGAGGCGATCGAGTTTGCGCTGGATGGCGACGAGGCCCTGTACGGCGCCGGCGCCCGCGCGACCGGCATGAACCGCCGCGGCAACCGCTTCCAGTTGTACAACCGCGCCCATTACGGCTATGAGGCGCGTTCGCAGCTCCTGAACTTCACCATTCCGATGGCGTTGTCGTCGAAGAAGTACGCTATCCACTTCGATAATCCGCAGATCGGTTACCTCGATTTCGACAGCAAGAAAGACGGCACGCTGTCCTACGAAACTGTTGGCGGCCGCAAGACCTACCAGGTGATCGCGGGCGAGCAGTGGGAAGACGTGGTGGCCAACTACACCAGCCTGACCGGCCGCCAGCCGCTGCCGCCGCGCTGGGCTTTCGGCAATTTCGCCAGCCGCTTTGGCTATCACACGGAAGCGGAAACCCGCGCCGTGGTCGACAAGTTCATCGCAGACAGGATTCCGGTCGACGCTGTGGTGCTGGACCTGTACTGGTTCGGCAAGACCGTCAAAGGCACCATGGGCAATCTGGCCTGGGACAAGGAAAGCTTCCCCAACCCGAAAGGCATGATGGCCGACCTGGCGGCCAAGGGCGTGAAGACCGTGGTCATCACCGAGCCTTTCGTGCTGACCAGCTCCAGCCGCTGGCAGGAAGCGGTGGACAAGAAGGTGCTGGCCACCGATACCTCCGGTGCGCCATTCAAGTATGACTTCTACTTCGGTAACACCGGCCTGATTGACCTGTACCGCCCGGAAGGACGCGACTGGTTCTGGAATATCTACAAGGAGCTGAAAGAAGGTGGCGTCGCCGGCTGGTGGGGCGACCTTGGCGAGCCGGAGGTGCATCCGTCCGCACTGCGCCATGGAAGCAATGGCCAGCTTGGCGCGGACCAGGTCCACAATATCTACGGCCACGATTGGGCGCGCCTGATTGCGGAAGGCTACAGGAAGGAATTCCCGAACGAGCGCCCCTTCATCCTGATGCGGGCCGGCTATTCGGGCTCGCAGCGTTTCGGCATGATCCCGTGGTCCGGCGACGTGCAGCGCAGCTGGGGCGGCCTGCAGTCGCAAATGGAGATCGCGCTGCAGATGGGCATGCAGGGCCTGGCTTATATGCACTCCGACCTGGGTGGCTTTGCCTCGCCGATGCTGGACGACGAGCTGTACGTGCGCTGGCTGCAGTATGGCGTGTTCCAGCCCGTGTTCCGTCCGCACGCACAGGAGGAGGTGCCGGCCGAACCGGTCTTCCGCGCCGAGCGCACCAAGGCGCTGGCGCGCGACGCGATCCGCCTGCGTTACGCCATGCTGCCTTATAACTACAGCGCAGCGTTCGACAACAGCCAGACCGGCTTGCCGCTGATGCGCCCGATCATGTTCGAAGGCGGTGATGACGGTGTAGCTTCTACCTACCTGTGGGGCCGAGACTTCCTGGTGGCGCCGGTCACCGAACCTGGCGCGCAGCGCAAGGAGGTGAATTTCCCGAAATCGGCCAAAGTCTGGTTCGACTTCTACAGCGGCGCCGCGCACAAAGGCGGCATCAACGAAGTCGTGCCGGTGGTCGCCGAGCATATTCCTGTCTTCGTGCGCGCAGGCGCATTCGTGCCACTGGCGAAGGTGGTGCAGACCACACGCGACTACAACACCAAACAGGTCGAGCTGAATTACTACTACGACGCCAGCGCAGGCGCGACCAGCGGCAAGCTGTATGACGATGACGGCGCCACCGCCAACGCCTATGAGCAGGGCAAGTACGAAATCACCCATTTTGCTGGCGCGGCGTCGGCAGCCGGTTTCGAAATCGGCATTGAGACCGAAGTTGGCAAAACCTGGCAGCCAGTCAGCCGTGCCTACGCGCTCAAGGTGCACAATGTAGTGAACCGTCCACGCAGTGTGAAGCTGGATGGCAAGGCCGTGGACGTCCGCTGGGATGCTCGCAGCCATACCTTGCAAGTAGCCTTGCCTGCAGCGAGCGCAATGAAGGCAAAACTGCATGTTGCTTTGTAGCCTGACTACAAATTCGCCGTAAAACTGCGCGTTTACGGGCTGTTTCCGCATTGACAGCTCGAATTTGCCATGTTATTTTGCTACAAAATTACTCGGGGACAGTGATGCAAATGCATTCCATCATCAGCAAGCCACGGCTGACCTTCTGGCAGTTGTGGAACATGAGCTTCGGCTTCTTCGGCATCCAGTTTGGTTTCGCCCTGCAGAACACCAATACCAGCCGCATTTTCGCCACCCTCGGTGCAACCCCGGATGAACTGCCGCTGTTCTGGCTTGCCGCGCCGGTTACCGGCCTGCTGGTGCAACCGATCATTGGCTACCTGAGCGACAA
>JBCNOP010000225.1:0-8354 GCA_039593775.1 Pseudoduganella sp. | reverse complement strand
TCGATCGCGGGGAAGCGCTGGCGCAGCTGGGCGGCTGCCTGCTGCAGGAAATCGCTGGCGATATCGACCGGCACGTACTGGCTTGGCTGCAATAGGGGGAACAGGCTGGCGGCCTTGGCGCAATTGCCGGCGCCAAGGTCGATCAAGGTCATGCCGGGGCCGATGCGGGCCGCCATGTCGGCGCCGTGGCGGGCGAAGATGGCTGCTTCGGTGCGGGTCGGGTAGTACTCGGGCAATTCGCAAATGGCTTCGAACAGGTGCGAACCGAGGCTGTCGTAGAAGTATTTGGGCGAGGTGGAAGCTTGCGGCGCCAGCAGTCCAGAGCTGATCTCTGCAATAGTCGCGGCATCGCCATGGGCGGTTCTGGGGGACAACACACTGCTCGTTTCCGGTGCGACCACTCGAATCGCAGCCGTGCGTGACAAGGTCATGGCTCAGGCTCCAGGGACATTTTTGCTATCATAGCTGAATATCCAAGACCAGGTACCGGACCCTCACCCGAGGCGTGCGGCTCGTCATTAACATAAAAAAGGATCTTTCATGTCCCTGTTCTCCCTCCGCACCATTCAATCGGCCCTGTTTGCAGCCGGTGTGCTCTTCGCCGCTGCCGGCGCCCAAGCCCAGCAAGTCCTGCGCGTTTCCGCTATCCCAGACGAAGCTCCAACCGAGCTGCAGCGCAAATTCAAGCCCCTCGGCGAATACCTCGAGAAAAAACTGGTCATGAAAGTGGAGTTCACCCCGGTGACCGATTACGCCGCTTCGGTGGAAGGCCTGGTCAACGGTAAACTGGACATGGTCTGGTTCGGCGGTTTCACCTTCGTGCAGGCCAACCACATGAGCAAGGGCAAGGTCGTGCCGCTGGTACAACGCGTGGAGGATGAAAAGTTCCGCTCCGTCTTCGTCACCACCAACAAGTCGATCAATTCGCTGGCCGACCTGAAAGGCAAGACCCTGAGCTTCGGTTCCGAGTCCTCGACTTCGGGCCACCTGATGCCGCGCTCCTTCCTGCTGGCCGCCAAGATCGATCCGGACACCGACCTGAAACGCATCTCCTTCTCCGGTGCGCACGATGCGACCGTGGCAGCCGTTGCCGGCGGCAAGGTCGATGCCGGCGCCCTGAATATCTCGGTGTGGGAAAAGCTGAACGAACAGAAGAAGGTCGATCCTGCCGTGGTGCGCGTGTTCTACACCACCCCGGCCTACTACGACTACAACTGGACCGTCCGCGCCGACATGCCGGAAGCCATGAAGAAGAAGATCACCGATGCCTTCCTGGCACTGGATATTTCCAAGCCTGAAGACAAGGTGATCCTGGACCTGCAGCGCGCGTCGAAGTTCATCCCGACCAAGGCTGCCAACTACGCCAATATCGAAGCGGCGGCCAAAAACGCCGGCCTGCTGAAGTAATCAATGTCCTCTGCCTGGTACGAATTGCAAGGCCTCTCGGTCCGCCATATCGGCGGTTCGCGCGGCCTTGCGCTGCAAGACATTTCGCTGAACTTCGAGCCTGGCGAGCAGGTGGCGCTGATCGGTCCTTCGGGCGCCGGCAAGACCACCCTGCTCTCCACCCTGGCCTGCGCCCATCGTCCCGATAGCGGCGGCTTCAAGGCCTTTGGTACCGATCCCTGGCAACTCACCGATGCCGGCCGCCACGCCATGCGTGCGCGCCTGTTCCTGGCGCCGCAAACGCCGCCGCTGCCGCCGCGCCAGCGCGTGGTGACTGCGGTGCTGGCTGCGCGCTTGCCGCACTGGAGCCTGGGCCAGGCGCTGCTCTCGCTGTTCAAGCCCGCCGATCCGGAAGCTGCCTTCCGCGCACTGACCCGCTTCAACCTTGGCGACAAGCTGTATTCGCGCGTCGACCGTTTGTCCGGGGGCGAGCGCCAGCGCTGCGGCCTGGCGCGCCTGCTGCTGTCGTCGGCACAGGCCTTGCTGGTCGACGAACCGCTGTCCGCACTCGATCCGGCGCTGTCGCAGCTGACCCTGAACACCTTGCAGCAGGAAGCGCGCGAGCGAAATGCGCTCCTGGTGTGCAGCCTGCACCAGGTTGACCTGGCATTGGCGCACTTCCCGCGCATCGTGGCCCTGAAGAATGGCCGCGTTGCTTTCGACCTGCCGCGCGAGCAAGTCACGCAAGCGATGATCGACGAGCTCTATCTCGGCGAGCTGCCGCCGGCAAACTCGCCGCAGCCGGATGAAATGGCAGCCAAGCTGGCCGTTGGCGCGTGCCTGTAAGCGATGCATAACGTTCCTGCCGTTCCCCTCTCGCCCCACCACCCGGACCCTGCGTGGCGCCAGCGCCTGGCGGCAATTGCCGTCGGCGTCGTGCTGCTTTGGCCACTGGTCGTGGCGACCGAGTTTTATCCCTGGACGCTGTTCGACCTGCAAAGCCTGCAGGCCGCTTGGCGCTTCCTGTCTGACTTCTTCACGCCGGCGCACGATGCGGAATTCCTCGCCATGGTGGCGCGCGAAGCATGGAAGACGGTGGCCATTGCCACCTGCGGCCTGACGCTCGCGCTGCTGGGCGCAATTCCTGCCACGCTGGTGGTCACCGAGCGCATGTCGATTTCGCGCATCGGCACCGGACGCATCGCGGCCTTCCCGCGTGTCGTCCGCCAGCTGGTGCGCTGGCTGCTCGTGCTGCTGCGCAGCGTGCCCGAGCTGGTGTGGGCGCTGCTGTTCGTTCGCATCTTCGGCCTGGGGCCGACCGCCGGCGTGCTGGCTATCGCCCTGACCTATATCGGCATGCTTGGCAAGGTGTATGCCGAGATCCTGGAATCCACCGACCATCACGCCAGCGACGTGCTGCTGCAGAACGGCAGCGGACGCCTGGCAGCCTTGCTGTATGGCGCCCTGCCGGAAGCGGCTTCCGAGCTGGTGTCGTACACCGTCTACCGCTGGGAATGCGCGATCCGCGGCTCGGTGATCATGGGCTTCGTCGGCGCGGGCGGGCTGGGGCAGCGAATGGATGAATCGACCAAGATGCTGGCCGGTGGCGAAGTGTCGACCATGCTGATCGTGTTCGTGCTGCTGGTTGCTGCCGCCGACATGGTCTCCAAATATTTGCGAAGGAGGCTGGGATGAGCCACATGCCCGCGCCCCCCGCGCGCAACTGGTCCGGCTGGCTGTTCGGTGCCGCGCTCATAACGCTGGTAGTGGCCAGCTTTGCCACGCTGTCGCTCAAGCTGGGCGACCTGTTCACGGCCGAAGCCGCCCGCAGCATGGGCAACTTCCTGGCCGGCTTCGCGCCGCCGGAAATGGCCAGTGGCTTCCTGCGCAAGGCCGGTATCGCCACGATTGAAACGCTGGCCATGTCGGCGCTCGGCACCTTGCTCGCGGTTGCGGGCGGCCTGTTGCTGGCAATCCCCGGCGCGGGCCGTTTCGGCCGTGCGCCGCGCGCCGTGGTGCGCGGCATGCTGAACGTGCTGCGCTCGATTCCCGAACTGGTGTGGGCTTCGATCCTGCTGGTCGCTGCAGGCCTGGGGCCATTCGCCGGCACCATGGCCCTGGCCGCTCACACGGCAGGCGTCCTGGGCCGCCTGTTCGCCGATGCACTGGAAAATGCGCCGCCGCTGCCGGAACAAAGCCTGCGCCTGAACGGCGCCTCGCCAATGGCAGCCTTCTTCTACGCCACGCTGCCGCAAACGCTGCCGCAAATGCTGTCCTACACGCTCTATCGGTGGGAAAACAATATCCGCGCTGCCGCCGTGCTGGGCGTGGTAGGTGCCGGCGGCCTCGGGCAGATGCTCAAATACCACCTGTCCCTGTTCCAGATGGAGCGCGCCGCAACGGTGATCCTGGCCATGCTGTTGCTGGTGGCCGTGGTCGACGCCCTGAGCTTCGCGCTGCGCCGTTCACTGACCCGATAAGCCATGCTCGAGTTAAAAGCCCTGACCAAGAGTTATTCGAACGAGCGCCGCGTGCTCGATCGGCTGAGCTGGACCTTCGAACCCGGCGAATTCGTCGCCATCATGGGCGATTCGGGGGTCGGCAAATCGACCTTGCTGAATTTGATCGCCGGCCTCGACCAGCCCGACCCGAGCGAAGAGCCGGCCATCATCGTCGACGGCACGCCACTCGCATCGCTTGACGACGACGCGGCCACCCGCCTGCGCCGCGCACGCATGGGTTTCATCTTCCAGGCTTTCCATGTGCTGCCCCACCTGACTTTGCAGCAGAACGTGGCCCTGCCGCTGCTGCTGAACGGCATGCCGCAAGGCCGTGAGCTTGAGATGCTCGAGGCAGTCGGCCTCGGCGGCCGCGGCCACGACTATCCCCATCAACTTTCCGGCGGTGAGATGCAACGGGTTGCAATAGCCCGTGCCCTGGTGCACCGCCCGGCCCTCGTGCTGGCGGATGAACCGACCGGCAACCTCGATCCCGACACTGCAAATTCCATACTGCAACTGTTGCACCAGGAACTCAAATCCAGCGGCGCAACGACCATCATGGTGACGCATTCGCCGGCCGCCGCCGCGCGCGCCGACAAAGTTCTGCGCCTCACTAAAAATGGACTCAAAGTTACAACAGTCGTCAACCCTGCCACGCAATAAAACTCATTATTTTTCTCACAAATTCTTGGCTTTTTTGGTAAGCGGAGTATTATTTAATTAACTTGCCTCGTTATCAATACAAGATGCAAGCCTGCTTTTTCTATCCACGTAGTTAACAACGTCAAGGAGGAGCAAAATGAGCGTAAGGCAGAAGAAACTCGAACTAATCGAGGCAATGAACAGGGCGCGTGCGCTGGAGCCCTCCAGCTTCGTTCCAAATAAACTGCTCGACACGCTAATCGAGAAGATGCACCTGAAGAATGACGCGGAGCTCTGCAGGGTGCTGGAAGTGCAACCACCCATCATTAGCAAGATCCGTCACCGCAAGCTCGCAGTTGGGGCCACCATCCTGCTGCGCATGCATGAGAAATCTGAGCTTTCTATCCGTGAGCTCAAGGAACTATCGAATGCCTCAGTACACTGAGCTCAGTTCACGCTGAGATTGATGCCAGGCGCCGGCATCGCATTCACCGGCGCCGATTTGCCCTAGCGGTCCAGCCGTTCCCGCAACCGCTTCAACGCCGCCCTAAACGTCGCCGGCCTGTTGAAGGCGCGTGCCAGTACCAGTGCTCCCTGAATCCCGCCCACTACTTCTTCGGCCAGTGCCGCAGCATCTTTGCCTTTATGCCCTGTGCGCACCAGCGCTGCGGCCAGCGCCGCGATCCACTCTTCGAAGTAATCGCGCACGGCATCGGCAAAACGGTCGCGCTCATTGCCAAGCGCAAACACGCCAACCAGGCACACGCGTTGTCCAGACAGGAAATAACGTTCCACCTCAGAAAACATGGCGGCGATGCCCTGCCCTGCATCCGCGCTCTCGCGCAACGGCTCAAAGACGTGCAGGCGGAACCACTGGTCGATTTCCTGCAGCACGGCAGCGGCCATTTCATCCTTCCCGCCCGGGAAGAAGTGATAGATGCTGCCCTTGCCCAGCTTCGTCCCTTCGCTGATGCGGGACAGGCTGGCGCCCTCAAAGCCATAGGTGCGGAACACTTCCGCCACCAGGGGGATGACGTCTTCCCGTTCTGCGACAACGCGTGCCATGATTACAGCCCCAGTTCAGTCAGCCCGGGATGATCGTCCGGGCGCGGACCGCTACGGTCCCAGAAGAACTTGCGTTCCTCAGGCTTGATCGGATGCTCGTTGATGCTGGCGTGACGGTGGTGCATCAAGCCGTTCTCGTCGAACTCCCAGTTTTCATTGCCATAGGCGCGGTACCACTGGCCCGAATCGTCATGGTATTCGTAGGCAAAGCGCACGCCGATGCGGTTGCCATCATGCGCCCACAACTCCTTGATCAGGCGGTAATCCAGCTCGCGCGCCCATTTTCGCTTCAGCAGGGCGACGATGGCGGCACGGCCTTGTGCGAACTCGCTGCGGTTGCGCCACCAGCTATCTTCGGTGTAAGCGAGGGACACTTTTTCCGGGTCGCGGGTATTCCAGCCGTTCTCGGCCAGGC
The DNA here is from genome assembly GCA_039593775.1 of Pseudoduganella sp. Classification (GTDB taxonomy): domain Bacteria; phylum Pseudomonadota; class Gammaproteobacteria; order Burkholderiales; family Burkholderiaceae_D; genus Rugamonas. Next base: position 2,345 of record JBCNOP010000225.1, on the reverse strand, counting down.
GGACTTTTTCGATGGCGCTTTCGCGGGTGAATGGTGGAACAGGTGGTCGGACAGACATGGTTTTTCCTTTCGAATGTACCGTTCGGATCACAATTGACCGATCGGTACAGACAAATATAGCACACTGTACTCCTTTGTCCAGCACTTGATTGTGCTGCCCTCCAGGCGCTGCCAGGGCTAAGCTGATGCCCATGGATACCGAACTCATTGATGCCCACGGCCGGCCGTTGAAGGATCTGCGCCTGTCCGTAATCGACCAGTGCAACTTCCGCTGCCCTTACTGCATGCCGAAGGAAAGCTATGGGCCAGGCTACCCGTTCCTGACAGCGGCACAGCGCCTGTCGCTCGATGAACTTGAGCGCGTGGCACGCAGCTTCGTACGGCTCGGCGTGGAGAAAATCCGCCTTACCGGCGGCGAACCATTGCTGCGCAAGGACTTGCCACGGCTGGTCGAACGGCTGGCATCGATGCACACGCTGGATGGCCGCCCCCTTGACCTCGCGCTGACCACGAACGGCGCTCTCCTCGCCGCCCAGGCTCAAACGCTGAAAGATGCCGGCTTGCGTCGCGTGACCGTGAGCCTCGATGCGCTGGACGACAAGGTTGCAGGCCACATGAACGGGGTCGGCTTTCCCGTCGCACGCGTGCTGGAGGGCATCGCCGCTGCGCAGCGTGTGGGACTGTCGCCGGTCAAGGTCAACACGGTGATCGAACTCGGCGCGAACGATAGCCAGATCCTGCCCCTGGTGGAGCATTTCCGCCATACCGGCGTCGAGCTGCGCTTCATCGAATACATGGACGTGGGCGGTGCGCAGTACTGGGACGCCGGCAAGGTCCTCGATGCCAACGCGATGCGTGCCATCGTGCAGCACCGCTATCCCCTGCTGCCCGATGGCGAGCCACGCGGCCATGCCACGGCCAGCCTGTGGCGGCACGCCGATGGCGCCGGCAGCATCGGCTTCGTCGCCAGTGTGTCGCAGCCGTTCTGCGGCGATTGCACGCGGGCGCGGGTGGCGGCAGACGGCCAAATGTATCTTTGCCTGTTTGCACAAGGTGGCGCGGACTTGCGCCCCTTACTGGCAGCCGGACAGGAGGCAGCATTGGAACAGTGTATCCGCCAGCTTTGGCGCGCGCGCACCGACCGCTACTCCGAACAGCGCAGCCCGGCCGAACGCCGGCACCGCGTGGTGCGTATGTCACTGGTTGGCGGCTAGCCTGGCGACGATTTTGCCCAGTGTGCGCAAGGCTTCTTCGATCCCTTTCGACCAGGGATAGCTGAAATTGAGGCGGATGCAATGGGCGTAGCTGCCGCGCGCAGAGAACATGTGACCCGGCCCGACAGTGATCTTGTGCTCAAGGGCCTTTGCGTAAAGCTGCATTGCATCGACCTGCTTCGGCAATTCGACCCACAGCACGTAGCCACCTTGCGGCTCGGAGACGCGCGTGCCCGCCGGGAAGAAGCGTTGCACCGCGGCAGCCATCATCCTCGCGCGCTCTTCGTAACCCTTGCGCACCTTGCGCAGGTGGCGGTCATAGCCGTCGTTCTGCAAGTAGTCGGCGATTGCCAGCTGCGGCAGCGATGCCGTGGTGAGCGTGTTGAGGAATTTGAGTTTCTCGACTTGCGCGGTATAGCGCCCTGGCAGCGCCCAGCCGATGCGGTAGTTGGCGGTCAGGCTCTTGGAGAAGGAAGAACAGTACAGCACCAGGCCTTTGCTGTCGTATGACTTGAGCGAAGTTGGATGGCTGTCGCCGTAATACAGCTCGCTGTACACGTCGTTTTCGATGACGGGAATCTCGTGCTGGGATAACAGTTCAACCAGTTCACGCTTCCGCGCATCCGGCATCTGGAAGCCGAGCGGGTTCTGGAAGTTGGGCATCACCATGCAGGCGGCGATCTTCTGCTGTGACATTGCCGTGCGCAGGGCTTCGATGCTGATGCCATCGCGCGGATCGGTCGGGATTTCCAGCGCGCGCATGCCCATGCGTTCGATCGCATGCAGCATGGCGTAGAAGGTTGGCGATTCCACTGCGATGGTGTCGCCAGGCCTTGCCACCGCCTGCAGGCACAGGTTGATCGCTTCGGTCGCACCGACAGTCACGATAATTTCAGACGGGTCGACCGCCAGCCCGTTCTCTATGTGGCGGCGCGCTATCTGGCGTATCAGTTCCGGATTACCCGGCGGCAGGTCGTCGATCACGCTCCAGTGCTGGCTGCGGCGCGCAATCGCATTGGCGTACTGGCTGATGCGCGGCCAGGGGAATGGCGCCGGGTCGGGGTACGGCGATCCCAGTGGCACCGCGCCCTGGCTGCGGATGGTGCGCAGGGTGGACAGCACCAGCCGGCT
>JBCNOP010000224.1:0-8374 GCA_039593775.1 Pseudoduganella sp. | reverse complement strand
CACCAGCGATGCAGGCTTCTCCTTCGGCTGCACCACGGTCAGGTTCAGTTGCGCCTCCAGGTGCGCCGACGGCAGTTTGAAGCCGGGCTTGAACGGCAGGTAGCCAAGGTAGTTGGTCAGGTCGACCTTGTCGAGCTTCAGGTCGAGCGCATAGTCCTTCGGCTCCGCGAATGGACGCGCCTTGCCCTTCAAGAGCAGCGGCGCTCCATTGATATTGGCGCTGAACAGCGGCTCAACGAAAATCGTCACATCTGCCGGCAACGAGGAAACAAACGGCAGGCCCAGTTTCAGCTCCTGCACCTTGTGTGTCACGCCAGCCGGCTTGTCCTCGAAGGACAGGCTGCCCTCTTCAAGCTGGATGTTATTGACCGAGAAGCGCGCCGGTTCCGGCGACGGCGGCTGGCTCGCAATCAGTTTCAGGATGTCGTCGATGTTGTAGCGGTTATCGGCATTGCGCGCCAGGTGCACATAAGGCTTGGTCAGGCGCACTTCCTGCACGACTGGCGCCATCTTCGTGACGGACTGCCAGGACAGGTCAGCCCCCAAGCGGTCAAAGCTGGCAAAGACGGTCGTGCCGTCCTGCTCCATCATCTTCAGGCCGCGCACCGAGGCGGCCAGCGTGAACGGGTTGAAGGAGACTTCTTCAATACTGAGCTGGCGATGCAGTTTTTCAGAGGCCTGCCTAGCCGCCTGCGACTTGACGATGGCCGGCACGGCGAGGAAGCCGATGCCGGTGTAGGCAAGCAGCAGCCCGGCCAGGGTGCCGGGGACAAGGTATTTCAATGGTGGGATCTTCATAAGCCGCTATTGTAATCGCACACGCCTTGCGGGAAGATCCGGGACAACCATGCCTTTTGTGCATCGCTGAAGCTCACCGCAGGCCCGTAAGTCCCGTCAGTATAGGCCTTCCCGAGAGGCTTCAGTTTGCATTTGAAGGTATCGCCACGGATCGACTCTCCCGCCACCATGCGCGGGCTGCTGTGGATCGGGAAAGCCTGCGTGCAGGCACCGGGCTTGCCGCCATCCAGGATGCCGCCCCAAACGTCCGGGCCTGAGGCGAGTACGGTGCCGCTGCTATCGACGCAACGGTCGGCAAATTCTGCCGGCGCGCTGCCGCTGGTGAGATATTTGTCCAGCACCGACACTGCCTTCATCACCTGCCCGGCTAGATCGGTGTCCGCCCTTGCAATCCAGACAACCTGCCGTTTTGCCTCCTGCGGGTTGGCCGACAGCAGCCGTGCGCGCACCGAGAAGCCCTGCCGCGCATTGTGCATATCCAGTTCAGCCTCACGATACGGGCGCAGGTCGATCATGGGAATGCCAAGCCGCTTGCCGGTGAAAACGTGGCCGGAATCGAAAGCCGCGCGAATGGCCTTCGGCACGCCCTCGCGCCTCGGCGCCGGTACGCCAGCCGGATCACGACAGGTAGCGCTGCGGCGCATATTGGCCGAATCGAAAGGGTCGCTATCCGGCTTGTACGGCACGAAATCGCGTTGCTCCTTCCAGCTTCCGGCACACGCGTTCAGCCGCAGGAATTCATCGGCATCGAGCTTGCCAGCCACCAGGGCCGCAAGCCCGTACTGCACGCCCACATTGTCGAGCGGGATCGGCGCAAAACCTTCGGCATCCGTGCCATAGAATTCCTCCAGGTCGTTCCAGTGCGTCCACTTCACCTTGGCAAAGGCTTCTGGGGCATAGCCGTAAAATGCAATGGCCTTGTCGAATTTACTGTCGCGGAAATGCGGGTTCAGGACGTTTGGCATCGCAAAGCGCCAGCCATTGATGCATTCGGTGGTGCCAGGCTTGCCGGTGAAGGGATTTTTCACGGTGTCGCTGGCATTCATACCCTGCACCAGCGACTGGCGGCTCCAGGTCGCCCACGGCGAATCCGGATCGCGCGCCACCTCGTCGCGGAAATACTGCCCAAGCAAGGGGCAATCTGAAATCGGTATCGACTGCGTTACCATGTCCGGATACGACTGCACCGGGATCCCGGCATCGAGGAGGCCGGGACGATTTTGCGCAAACATATACTGCTGTACCGCTCCGCCCGAACCGCCAATGCCTATCGTGTAAACCGGCCTGCCGTACTTCTCGCTGAAGTAAGCCTTGGTCTGCGCAGCCGTCTCCTCGGCCAGCCGCATATTGTAGTGAACGCCGCTCTCGTTGCCGGACGAATTGGCAATCGCATAGCCCTCCGCCAGCAGCTTCGGCATCAGCTGTTTTTCCGAGCCATTCAGCGCATCGTTGAACCACATGGCCGTGCCCTGCTGGTGGCCGATACCGACACCGCCGCGCATCCAGTAAATCAGCTTGTGGTTCCACGGCGCGCGCTCCAGCATCGCGATCGTATAGATGAAACGGTTGATGGTGCCCGCCTCCACCCGTACCACGAAGGGCACCGCCTCCCCCTTCACGACAACTGTCTTCATGTCCGCAGGCGGCGCCTTGTAGCCATTCTCGATATCAAAAGGTTTGAAGCCAGCACCTGTGAAGTAGAAGTGCTGGATGCGAGGCTTGATGGCGCATTGGCTGCTATAACCCACCACCTTGCCGGCTTCGTCGCGCACTGGATGCCCGATGCCTTGCTGGTTATCGACCAGTGGCTGGCCGAGGCCCGACTCCAGCGTCCGGCAAATGAAGGGCTGCTGCTGGTGTGGTTGGGGGGTACTGCATCCTGCCAGGGTGATAGCCGCTAGAACGGCCAGTATCCAAGCTCTCATGGCGCCTCCTCCTTGGCAGCCAGTGTAACTCGGCAATTGCAGCGTGCCTACCGCTTGCCCGCCAACTCCTGCGGCCGATACCACAACTCGCTGCGTGCCAGCGGCGTTTGCGGCGGCAGGCCGGGATTGGCAATGCGGAATAGGCGGCGCCGCGCCAGGGCGGAGCGCTTTATCAACGGTCCCTTATACCTCATGAACAGCGCCTGCAGCGAGCCATCCTGCACCATCGCCTCCAGTCCAGCCTCGAGCCGGTTCGCCAGCGCCTCCCCTTCCGCATCGCGCCGCGTAAAGAAGTAGCGCGCCAGTGGGTAGTACAGCGCGATACCGGGTTCCACCTCAAAGCCAAAGCGCTGGTGCAATTGATCGTATTCGCTCAAGGCTTCGTCAACGGAGCGCGACAAGGCATCGAAGCGTTTGACTTCCAGCATGGAAAACAAGCCGTCGTAGTTATTCCCTTCCACCACCTTGAAACCGCCGGCCTGCAAAATGCCGACATCGACCCAGCCCTTGCCCTGTCCAATGCTGAATCGGCGCAACTGGTCAAGCGACTGGACCTCGGCAAAGCGCGGCAAGTCGTCGTACCGCACAAGCAGCAAGCGGTAGCCTATCAGGCCACGGTCAACCGGGATTCGCACTGGACGGAATTGCTGCTCAAGTTGCGTCGAGGTGGCGCGCACGAACACATTGATCGAGCCTGCGCCTGCAGCTTCCGCTGTCACCCTCGCCGGCGACATGAATTGGCGGGCCTGGCGCAGCTCGTAGGGGCCGAATTTGCCGCGCGTCTTCTCCAGCGCCGTACGCAACACTTCCCAGTCGTACAGGTAGCGGCTGTCATGCTCAGACTCAGGGCGTGGATAAACAACCTGCATCGGGGCTCTGGCTGAACTTGCAGCCGTCGGCAGCACGATCAGCAGGGCGAGGAGGCCAAGCGCATTGGCTCTGGTCATTTTCATGCCGTTGAGCTTAACCCGAATCGGCGAAACTTGACTAGAACGACATTCTAGAACAATATTCTAGTCATGAGCCAAGTCGACCGCAAATCCGCCATCCTGTCCTCGGCCCTCGCCGTGTTCTCCGAAAAAGGCATCGAGGCCACGTCGATAGAAGACATCCGCCAGCGCAGCCAGGCTTCGGTGGGCAGCATCTATCACCACTTCGGCAACAAGGAGGGCATTGCCGCCGCGCTGTTTGCACAGGGGCTCGACCATTATTGGCAGCAGATCAAGGCTAACGTGGCCCAGGCCAGCAACGCCGAATTCGCCATCCACGCGATTGTCAGCACCCACCTGAACTGGATCGTCGAGCAGCCCGACATGGCGCGCTTCCTGTTCGCGCGCCGCCAGGCCGTCAGCGCGGAGCACGACGACGCCATCCGCCAGCGCACGGCAGGCCATTTCAAGGAAGTGTTTGAAAAATTGAAGCCCTGGTTCAAACAGGGCGTGCTGCGCCGGCTGCCGGTCGAACTGTATGGACCGCTGCTGCTCGGCCCATCACAAGAACTGGCGCGCAATTGGCTGGGTGGACGCATCGCCTTTAACCCGCTCAGTGCCGTCGATGAATTGAGCAGCGCCGCGTGGCGCGCGCTCGCCACCAATCCGGCCCACACGGGCGTTGCCTATGGAGGAACAAAACGATGAGCGCCACCCGCCTCACACTGCAAGCGCAGGACGGCCAGCAACTGATCGCCTACCACCACGAGCCATCGCGCCCACCGCGGGCACAGTTAGTGATCGCACCCGGCATGGCGATTCCCCAAGGCTTCTACGCCGCTTTCGCCGCTTTCCTGGCGGGACTGGGCTACCGCGTATGGACGTTCGATTATCGCGGCATGGGTGAGTCGCGCCAAGGCCCGCTGCGCCGCTGCAAAGCCGACATCACAACCTGGATCGCGCTTGATCTCGAATCCGTCGTGCAGCACGCCACGCAGCAGGATGCCGCACTTCCGCTCTTCCTGCTCGGTCACAGCCTGGGCGGCCAGACCGCGCCGCTGCTTCCATCCATCCGCAAGGTGGCGGGCTTGATCAACATTGCAGTCGGCAGCGGTGCTACGCGCCATAACCAGCCGCGCATCCAGCGTAGCGCACCGTTGCTGTGGTACGTGCTGACACCACTGTTATGCCGGTTGCTCGGCTACTTTCCCGGCAAGCGCCTTGGCATCCTCGGCGACATTCCGCGCGGCGCGATGCTGCAGTGGCGCCGCTGGTGCCTCACGCCGGACTACCTGCTCACCGGCGAACCCGGTGCGCGCGAAGCCTATGCCAGCGCCAATTTTCCGGTGCTTGGACTCACCTTCAGCGATGATGAACTGCTGCGCGAATCGGGTTCACGCATGCTGCATGACGCCTATACCAGCGCCAAAGTGGACTACCGCGTGCTTACTCCTGGCACCTTCAACCAGGAACGCATAGGCCACTTCGGTTTCTTCCGCTCACATCAGGAAAAAGTACTGTGGCCGCTGGTTGGCGACTGGCTCGACCAGCATTGCTGATGGCTACTCAATATCTGGTCGCTCTGCAGCGAGCAACTGTGGCGTCACCGCTCCCTGAAGGGAGCAGGTAATCTCGGTGGTGCAAGGATACCTGTCCCCAGCATCCGCAACGAAGAACGCGCGTTAAACAGTCCCTTCTTTCGGAACAGTTCCGCTGGTGAGACTGTCAATCTTCTCCCACTTGCCACCAGCAGTGTGGCGAATCTCCGTGCGAATGAAGTCCCCACCGTCCTTTCGAAGGCGAGAACCGACTTCGACCAGGGCGCCGATTTATGGCGCCAACGCATTTGGCAACGCTGCATCCATCGCATATTCAAGCGCCGTGCGGACATTCCTGACCTTGTCCGCGCCAGTCATTTTGTTGAACGTATCCATGCCGGAAGAATCGGCCGAAGGACGGACAATGACGAAAGACTGTTTCGCCGTACCCTGCCCCACCACCCGCAAGGAGTCCGCCTCCGCCAGGCGCACCCGCACGTACGCGAAAGGCGCGACCATTCCGCGCGATGAAGTATTGTCACCCCTGTTGATCGTATTGATCATGTCATCGACGTAGAAGCCCAGGCCCTCAAGGGCTCCACTACCCACAGTTGTATCAATGAGCTTGATCGCCGCGACGCTGCGAAACTTGCTGATCACGATTGCGTGGGATACACCCTGTTCTTTCAACAGGCTTCTCAAGTACTCGCGATCCTCAACGTGCTGCTCGGGATGTTCGAACATATCGTTCTGGGCGCTATACAGGCCCTTATCCTGGGTCGTCATCAGGCTCAGCTTGACCTGAGGCAGCAGTTTCGTCAGCTTCGCGCGCGCCGCGATGATTGCCACCTGGTCGAACACAGGGTCTTCAACCGGAAGGACTTCGATTGGAGCGTTCTCCGTGCGGCTGCCAACCTGGTGGCGTTCAGCGTGCAAGGCCAGGCTGTTGCCTGCCAGCGAGAGCACGGCGATGCTGCGGATCGGGGCGGTTTCAGCCTGTACGTTTAGGCTCGCAAACACCAGCAGCGCGGCGAGGACAGTTTTGACGGCAGGCATACCTGGATTTCCCTTTCGGACAATACGCAAACAAAAGCGGCCGCGCGATTTCTCACCGGGCCGCAAGACAGTTGCGAAATTGTATACCTGCTCACTGCATCAAGCTATCAAAAAGTTAAGCACTTGTGCTTTTGCGAAACTGTTTAGCCGGCATTGGGCGCCTCGATGCCGTCCTTGCGGATTATGAGATCGACAAGGCCATCTCTGGCCATCATCCTGAAAGATGATATTCGCGAGTTCGGCCGGCAATGCTAAATACTGGACTACTAGAAGGCCGGGATTTCAGTCACTTCGCTGGAACCGGAAGAGGCACGACAGGATCAAGTCTGCTTTCAGTTTCGCTGCTCAACGCGAAAGGTCCAGGATGCAACAACGCAACGCGAACCCGCCCCTTCAAGGCAGAAACGCGCGATTCGGCGAGCGCAATATCTTCCTCTGCTTGATCGAGAACGAATGGTCTCGCGTCAGTCGCTGCGCGCCCGCCAAACAAGGTCCTGTGTCCAAGTGCAAGCTTGGCGTGCAGGTTACCCAGATACACTGCTTCACCTTGCTTGACTTCGAACTTCAGCGGCTCCATGCGGGCAGAAATGCGCGCGCCTGCACTCGAGACCTGCCACATGTCAATTGAGTGGGAGCCTGGCTCCAATTCAAGAATGTAGAGATGCCCTCGCCTGCCGCCGAAATCACTCTTTACGGGAACGCCCAAGTTATCCTGCACAGACTTCATCACGACCCGGCCCGGATAGCGGCCTTCATCAAGATAGAAGATCGCATTCGCACCATTCTTGGCCCCAACATCGTGCGATACCGAGATGATTGCTACCGCTTTGCGCTCCAGGTCCGCCGTGCTGGCAGCGGGGCTCACGGGATTGCCGGCACATGCTGCCAGGAGGGAAAGAAGAAGCACACCAAACCACTTATTCGCTGATCGTTTCATGGCTCGCAAGTAATGGACGCAGGTTTGTAATGTCCCAGTGAATTCCTGCTCAGCTGAAAATACAGAAAGGACATCACGTGAGCATGGTTATAGAATGCCACTCAAAAGTAAGGATAGCGGCCGCGCCGGTCCGGGCCGCTTATCAACTCTTCGGCGTGAAGCTATAAAGCACCCTCGAATCTGACTGGCGATAGACGACGATTCTCTGAACCTTGGTTGGTCTCACAGTAACCATCCAGGTATCCGTCATACTGCCCTTTAAAAACGCATCTTTCGTCCGGGTAGATTCACAATACAGGCACTTACGGGTCACCAGGAAATCGTCCGAAAAAATACCCACAACCAGCTCATTCTCGAGAGTCTTGGCTTCGTCCCTGGATACTTTGATTGCCTGGTTCCAGACATAGCTGCCCGCGTAATAATAATCCTCACTTACGTCACGCTTGATGTCGCGGCTGGTAATCGCATTCGATAAACGAATTGGGGACAATTCGGAATGTTTCCCCCGTAACGGCACTCCGCCAACCAACGCAAGACACGCAGAAATCTTGTACTCGCCCGCAGCATGATCGTATGACGTCTGGCAGTTGTAGCTGCTCTTGGCATTCAACGGCGCTACAGCAAGGAAGCCTTTTTTGATCTTCTCGACTCGCGATTTATACTCGTCATCCGTTTCAAACTTGTCGCGAACTGTAGAACGCTCAGGCTTTGGCTGGAGAAGATCTTCAATTGGCGTCGGCACAAGCCCTACCAAATCAAAGACTCTTGGACCTTCACCAGGAAGCCAGTTTTGCTCTTCCCCCATCGCTCCAGACAACCCAGCCATCCTTGTCACCGCATCGTTTGGAAACTTAAATCCGACGCAGGTATCAGTCCAGGTCTGGTAATCGGCGCATTTTTCCGGAGTTTTCGCGGCCAACTCAAAGTATTTGTAGGCAGCCACCGGATACCCCAATCCTTCCGCCGCTGCCCCCAAGTAGAAATAGTATGTATTGATCACGAAGCGCTTGGAGACAACGCTATTCACCAGCTCCTCCCATTTCTTCTCTTCATACATGCGCTTCAGGTCTTCCGCTCCCGTGTAACCCTTTCCGAAAACGCTGTATTCCAGCTTCAGGCTCCCTGACTTAAATTCGTCGCTGAGAGCTGAAGGGGTTTCCGCACTGGCCTGGGTGGTCGTGATACATGCAA
>JBCNOP010000223.1:0-8430 GCA_039593775.1 Pseudoduganella sp. | reverse complement strand
TGGGCGCCTCCACTGAACGGTGGCTTCACGGTGCTTGAGCTGCCCTCGCGTGAGGATGCTGTCGTCTGGGCTGCGCGGATCGCGAAAGCATGCCGGTGCGCGCAGGAGCTACGCGTCTTTGGGTTCGATCCGAGGGCCTGAGAAGAGGCATGGTGTGAAACGACAGATTCCATTGCGGTCCAAGGTGCTCTTTGCGCTTTGCATAGCGCTCCCGCTTATCCCTTTCGCTACCTGGGTATATCTGCTCACTACGATCTGCTCAAATCCGCACACAGCCGATGCGAAGACCCACCACGTCAATGCTTACAGCTGCCACGGGATGACGGTTTTCATCTCTGACCTTGAAAGTGCCATGCTGCATTGGATTGTCCCAATCGGCGGTGCGGTGTTCATTCTGTTGGGCATACTTGCTGGCGTAGCTGCCATTCTTTCGATGGCGAGCATTCGCGTTGATGTCGAGATCAAGGGATTGAATGCGTCACGTGCTGATACTGATGATGGAAAAGGTGCGTAAGCTGTCGCGGAAACCAGCGTCGAAATCTCGAAATGGATAGGATAGTTCCCGCACAAATCATCGCAACCAAGGAGGCATCGTGACAGTCAAGCGCATGGACAACGTCGGCATCGTGGTGGAGGACCTTGACGCCGCCATCGAATTCTTCACAGAGCTAGGCCTTGGGCTCGAGGGCCGTGCTCCAGTGGAGGGGGATTGGGCCGATGGCGTGACCGGCTTGCGCGGCATGCGTGTCGAGATTGCGATGATGCGCACGCCGGATGGCCACAGCCGGCTGGAACTTTCCCGCTTCATCGCGCCGGCAGTAGTTGCCGATCACCGTGCGGGACCCGTGAATGCCCTTGGCTATCTGCGTGTCATGTTTGCCGTGGATGATATTGACGATACGCTGGAGCGGCTCGGAAAGCTGGGTGCGAAGGTCGTCGGTGAAGTGGTCGAGTATGGGAATGTGTACCGGCTTTGCTATATCCGCGGCCCTGAAGGAATCCTTATCGGACTGGCGCAAGAGCTTGCGCCGGGGTAAAGTCAGCCCGGTGCAGGGGACGGGGCGTGCTAGAATTTGCAAAAAAATTAACCAATCCCTGCATGTCCCGCCGAAGCAAACTCGTAGCGTTATTGACCGTTCCCTGCCTTGCCTTGATCTCTGCCTGTGGCCAGAAGACTGCCGGCTTGTCCGAGGAAGATATCAGGGTGTCCAACCTGGAGCCATTGCCAAGCATCGCGAAGTCCTCGGTTGGGGAAGAGCGCCAGGTTAAGCCGTCCGAACCGGATTACGTTCCCGAGCCGATAGCGCAGTCGCTGAAGGCTCAAGTTGCGAAATGGCCGAAGGGCGACAAGATCGCCGGAGCGCTTTCGTACTGCTCTGGCGCGCTAGTTTCCAAGCGGCTTGGAAAGAAGTCGGCCTGCGATGACGGTTATTCGTTCACCCCTGAGGGCTCGTGCATCGAAAAACATGGCTATGGCGCGAAGTCCATAGGCCAGGCGCTCACCGCCGATCGCAGGGACCTGAATGGCGACGGCATTAATGACTACATCATCTCGGACCGTTACTACTGCGATAGATTGTCTGCAAACGCGGCCAGTGTGCACTTCGTGATGCTGTCTAATTCGAAGAAAGAGTTCAGGCTAGCCTACGCGGATTGGGCGTCGCTGGGCCTTGTTGTGGTTGACGATAAGGTCAAGGACAAGCTTGTTCTGCTCGAGCAGGCCGTCAAGTCGTATGGCACCTTCTCGACCATTTATGAGCTGGTTGATTCGAAGTATGTTGCTAAAGCCTGCGTCTTGCGCGACGAGAAAGGCCACAGTACCTGCACGATTGCTGAGCCACAAAGCGGGTTTAACTAGATTCCATTGGGCGGGGCTTCCCGAGTGGGCGCAGACTCCCCTGCAAAAGCTGGTTCAATGATGCCCCAGTGTTCTATACTCGCCACGATTTTCCCATTCGCGCGGCGCATAGAGCACTTGAAATGACCAACATCACTGCCAACAAAGTCCCTCCACGAATCCTCCGCAGGCAATCCCTGGCGCTGGTGCTGCTGGTGGCGACTGGCGTCATCAATTACCTGGACCGCGCCACCCTGGCGGTGGCGAACGAATACATTCGTGCGGATCTCGGCTTGTCGCTGGGCGAAATGGGCTTGCTGCTGTCGGCTTTCTCGTGGAGCTATGCCTTGTGCCAGCTGCCAGTCGGCGCCCTGGTGGACAAGATCGGTCCCCGGTGGCTGCTTGGCGCCGGCCTGGTGGTGTGGTCGGTGGCGCAGGCGGCAGGCGGGCTGGTTTCGACTTTCGGCTACTTCGTGCTGGCGCGCATTGCGCTCGGGATCGGCGAGGCGCCCCAGTTTCCCTCCGCTGCACGGGTGGTGAGCAATTGGTTCCCGCTGCGCTCGCGAGGCACTCCAACGGGCATCTACAATTCGGCCTCGCCGCTAGGCGTTGCGTTGGCGCCGCTGCTGCTGCCTCCGCTGATTGCGGCGACGAGCTGGCATTGGGCGTTCTACGTTACCGGCGCGCTGGGACTTGTGGCGGCGATTGTCTGGGTGAGCGTCTATCGCGACCCGGTGCGTGAGGAATTGAACGCGGAGGAACGCGCCTACCTGGAGGCCGGCGAGGCGACGGAAGCGCAGCCGAAAACCAGCTTTGCTGCCTGGCGGGCGCTGTTCGGCCACCGCGTGACCTGGGGCATGATGTTCGGCTTTTTCGGCTCGGTGTACCTGAATTGGGTGTACCTGACCTGGTTGCCAGGCTACCTGCGCACTGAGCGCCACATGGACCTGGCGAACGCGGGCCTGGCATCGGCAATACCGTTCCTGTGCGGGTTCGCCGGCGCCCTGGTTGCGGGCTGGGCTTCCGACCGCATCGTACGCTTTGCGAGCTCGCCGATTGCGGGCCGCCGCAACGCGGTGGTGCTGGCCACACTGGGCATGGTGGCGTTCACGATTCCTGCGGCGCTGGTGGAGAGTAATGTGGTGGCGGTGGCGTGCATTTCCATCGTGATTTTCCTTGCCAACGCTTCGTCGGCTTGCGCATGGTCGCTTGCTACAGTGGCGGCGCCTCGCAGCCATGTCGCTTCACTTGGCGCGATCCAGAATTTCGGCGGCTTCCTGGGCGGGGCGCTGGCACCTGTCCTCACCGGGTATATTGCTCAAAGCTGGTCCTTCGTTCCCGCGTTGCTGGCAGGTGCGGCGATCGCTTTCCTTGGCGCCATGTCCTATCTGTTCCTGGTCGCGCGCCCGATCCCTGAGGGGGACAGCGATGCGTAAGCTTTCTTTTGCGCTGGTGGGCGCGCTGGCGGGCATGGCCGCAGTGTCGTGCTGGATAGGTGGCGTCATCGGCTGGGAGCAGAGCGGGCAATGGCCGGCATGGCTTGCGGTGCCGCTTGGCGTTGGCATGGGGCCGATCTACCTCCTCGGGGACCTGATGACTCTCGCCGACGGCAGGCCGCAGGATATGATCGCTTTGCCGCAGGCACTCGTGGGCGGCGTCATCGGGGGCGCGCTAGGCTGGCTGGTGGGCAGCGCAAGGAAATAGGCCGGTGTGCGGCAATTTTTTGATAGATTTTGATGCGCTGCTGGCGCGTACAATCTTGCACCTATCTCTCGCGTACGCGGCAGCGTGACCAGTTACATGAAGACCCAATTTTTTACCGCATCAAGCCTGGATGGCTTCATCGCCACCGAAGACGATTCGCTGGACTGGCTGTTCCCGCTCGGCGACGTCAACGACAGCAGCTATCCTGAATTCATCGCCCGGGTTGGCGCCATTGCCATGGGTTCGTCCACCTACGAGTGGATGCTGCGCAATGCCGATACGGTGGCGGCGGAAGTGGGGTCGGCCTGGCCCTACACCCAGCCGACCTGGATCTTTTCCTCGCGCAGTTTGCCTTCGGTTCCCGGCGCCGATTTGCGCTTCGTCCAGGGCGACGTACGTGCGGTGCACAGCGCCATGCGCGAGGCGGCCGGCGACAAGAATATCTGGATCGTGGGCGGCGGCGACCTGGCAGGGCAATTCCATGATGCGGGGCTGCTGGATGAATTGATCGTCCAGGTGGGCTCCGTCACGCTGGGACGGGGCAAGCCGCTGTTCCCGCGCCGCCTGACCAATCCGCCGCTGCTGCTGCAGTCGGCGCGGCAGATCGGCACGGGCATGGCCGAGTTGCGCTACCTGGTTCCAGGGCGCTGAACCGCATGCATATCCGGCCTTACCTAGCCTCCGACTGGACTGCGATCTGCGCGGTGCATGACGCGGCCCGCAAATTCGAACTGGAGGCCAGCGGCCTGGCGGACGCTTTCCTGACGCTGGAAGAAACCGGCGAGGCAGAGGGACTGTTCGACGCTACGCTGCTGGTGGCGGAAATCGATGGCAAGGCCGTTGGCTTTGCGGGCTTCACCGACGATGAAGTCACCTGGCTGTACGTCGATCCCGCCCGTTACCGGCAAGGGATCGGGCGCGCGCTGCTGGAGGCGGTGCTGCGCGAAGCGGGTGGGCCTTTGTCGCTGGACGTATTGACTGGCAACACGGCCGCACTGGCCTTGTATCAAAGCGCCGGCTTCAAGATCGTGGATACGATCAGCGGCAGGCTGGCGGGTAACGAGCAGTTTGCCGCGACTGCACATGTACTTCATAACTCTAACTCTCAACTGGGGAAATCAATTGCTGGACAGGACTAACTACTTCGTCAAAGAGCACGTCGGCGTACTCAAACTTTCGGACACTTACGACATCATCGATCCCGAGACCCAGCAGAACCTGGGCGTGGCGCAGGAAAAACTGAGCTTTCTGGTGCATGCTCTGCGCCTGGTGATCGACAAGCGAATCTTGCCGACAAAGGTGGAAATTTCGGAGCAGGTCAATGGACCGGCGCTGCTGACCATCAAGCGCGGCGTGACCTTCCTGCGCTCCCGTATCGACATTCTTGACCGTTCGGGCCAGGTGATCGGCTACTTCAAGTCGAAGCTGTTCAGCCTGGGCGGCGGCTTCTACGTCTACGACACGCGCGACCAGTTGATCGCGGAAGTGAAGGGCGACTGGAAGGGCTGGAACTTCAAGTTCCTCGACGCCAAGGGTAACGAGAAAGGCACCGTCAGCAAGAAGTGGGCTGGCATCGGCAAGGAACTGTTCACCACTGCCGACAACTACATGATCTCGATCGCCGAAGACTTCAAGGCCAACTCGGGCCTGCTGCTGGCCGCCGGCCTGGCGATCGATATCGTCTTCAAAGAGCGTTAATCGCTAACCCGGCCGCAGGATCACCTTGCGGCACTCCTCTTCCTTCCTGTCGAAGATGCGATAGCCGTCTGCTG
Source organism: Pseudoduganella sp. (assembly GCA_039593775.1). GTDB lineage: Bacteria > Pseudomonadota > Gammaproteobacteria > Burkholderiales > Burkholderiaceae_D > Rugamonas. The sequence goes on along the minus strand of JBCNOP010000223.1, from coordinate 3,117 downwards.
CCTGTTCCAGCGGCAGGCGGTGCGTGATGATGGCTTCGGGTCGGAGCTTGCCCTGGCCAATGTATTCCAGAAGTTCGGGCATGAAGCGCTGCACGTGGGTCTGGCCCATCCTGAAACTGATGCCTTTGTCGAAGGCATCGCCAAACAGGAAGCCGTGGATAAAGCCCGCATACACTCCCGGCACGCTCACCACGCCGCCGCGCCTGACCGCTGCGATGCATTGGCGAAGCGCGGCGCCGCTGCTGCCTTCCAGCTTGATGGCGGTGAGTGCGGTTTCCAGCGCGCTGCCCTTGGCTTCAAAACCGATGGCGTCGATCACGCCATCCACGCCGCGCGAGGCGGTGCTGGCGACGATGTACTCGGCGGCATCCACTTCATCGAAATTCACCGGGATGACGCCGTAGGCCTGCCGCGCAAATTCGAGCCGGTAGCCGTTATGGTCGACCATGAAAATAGTTTCTACGCCAAGCATGCGGGCGCACGCTGCCGACATCAGCCCCACCGGGCCGGCGCCGTAGATTGCCAGGCTGTCGCCCGGCCCGACCTCGGCGTTCAACACTGCCTGGTAGCCGGTTGGCAGGATATCGCTCAGGAACAGCACTTGCTCATCGTCTAGCGCATCGGGGACGCGGATCGGACCAACGTTGGCCTTCGGCACGCGCACGTATTCGGCCTGGCCGCCCGGCATGCCGCCGTACAGGTGGGTGTAGCCGAACATGGCAGCGCCCGAGCGCAGCCCTTTCTTGTTCATGATGGCGCCACGGTCGGGATTCGTGGTCTCACAGGCGGAGAACAACTGGCGCTGGCAGAAGAAGCAGTTGCCGCAGGCGATCACGAAGGGCACGACCACGCGGTCGCCTTTGGCCAGCGTGGTAACGCCAGCGCCGGCATCTTCGACAATGCCCATGAATTCATGGCCAAGGATATCGCCTTCCTTCATGGCCGGCACCTTGCCGCGGTAGAGGTGCAGGTCCGAGCCGCAGATGGCGGTGGCGGTAATGCGCAGGATGATGTCGTCCGCTTCCTGCAGGATGGGGTCGGGCACCGTGTCCACCTGGACATCATGTGCGGAGCGGTAGGTGAGTGCGCGCATGGCCAGCTCCTTGTGATGACATTGCGCCAGTATCGGCATCCCAGCCTGCGCGCCAAGCGGCGCGCGTGCCGTGCGGCTGTAGGCGCATGCCTTCAAGGCGGGGCGTGCTAGACTTTGGCGAACATTTGAAGAGGGGTTGTCATGACTATTCGTCAACTTTTGGCTGCGCCGCTGGGCGCCTTGCTGCTGGCGTTGGCGCCGGCCGCATGGAGCCAGCCGGCTGCGCCCGGGCAGGACAAGCCGGAAGCCCGGCAGCAGGCCAAGCCGACCGTGAAGGGCGAACCTTCGGCGGCGGCGCGCAAAGCCACCGGGCTGCAGGGGGCGGCGAAAGAGGGCCAGCCGGCCAACCAGCCGGACCGCCGCGAAAAGGCGATGCAAACGGGCGGCAGCCTGCTGAAGAAAACCAACGAGACCTCGAGCGCGGCCGCTTCCAACGTGAAGTGAGCCTTGGGCTGCCCGGCCTTGTTAAAATCATGCCCTGAACCTAAATCCGAGCTGGCATGAGTATCCAAACCGACAATTTCACCGAGCAGCGCATTATTGATGCGGCGCCCACCTCCCCGAACGAGGAGGCCATCGAGCGCGCGCTGCGTCCCAAGCACCTCGATGAATATGTCGGGCAGGCCAAGATCCGCGACCAGCTCGAAATCTTCATTTCGGCGGCGCGCAAGCGCAGCGAAGCGCTCGACCATACCTTGCTGTTCGGCCCTCCGGGCCTGGGCAAGACCACGCTGGCCAACATCATTGCGCGCGAGATGGGCGTCAACCTGCGCCAGACTTCGGGCCCGGTGCTGGAGCGCCCGGGCGACCTGGCGGCGATCCTGACCAACCTGGAAGCGAACGATGTCCTGTTCATCGACGAGATCCACCGCCTGTCTCCGGTAGTCGAGGAAATCCTGTACCCGGCGCTGGAGGACTACCAGATCGACATCATGATCGGCGAGGGCCCGGCGGCGCGCAGCGTCAAGCTGGACCTGCAGCCTTTCACCCTGGTTGGCGCCACCACCCGCGCCGGCATGCTGACCAACCCGCTGCGCGACCGCTTCGGCATCGTCGCGCGGCTGGAGTTCTACACCACCGATGAACTGGCGAAAATCGTCGCCCGCAGCGCTGCGCTGCTGAAGGCGAATATCGACGAAGGTGGTGCGGTGGAAATCGCGCGCCGTGCGCGCGGCACGCCGCGTATTGCCAACCGCCTGCTGCGCCGCGTGCGCGACTATGCGGAAGTGAAGGGCAATGGCGACATCACGCGCGAGCTGGCCGACGCGGCGCTGCGCATGCTCGACGTCGATCACGTGGGCTTTGACGTCATGGACCGCAAGCTGCTGGAGGCGGTGCTGTACAAATTCGGCGGTGGCCCGGTCGGCATCGGCAACCTGGCGGCCGCTATCGGCGAGGCCGCTGATACTATCGAGGACGTTTTGGAACCATACCTGATCCAGCAAGGCTTCCTGCAACGCACGCCGCGCGGCCGCGTGGCGACAGCGCAGGCCTACCAGCATTTCGGCGTGACCCCGCCGCGCAGCAACGCTACCGGAGACTTGTGGGATGCGTAAGCTGGCAGCGCTGGGCGCGGCGGCGCTGGCCGCGCAAATCGCATCGGCGGCCGTGCCGGTGCAGGGGTACTCGATCAAGGCGGCTTACCCGCACGATCCGCAAGCGTTTACCCAGGGCTTGTTCTTCAAGGACGGCTTCCTGTGGGAGAGCACCGGCCAGTATGGCGCTTCTTCCGTGCGCAAGGTGGACCTGGCCACCGGCAAGGTGCTGCAGAAGCGCGACTTGCCGGCGAAGGTGTTCGGCGAGGGCATTGCGCCGCATGGCGACAGCATCGTCGGCATCACCTGGATGAACCAGGCCGGCTATGTGATGGACCAGGGCAGCCTGTCCATCAAGGGCACGTTCAACTACATGGGCGAGGGGTGGGGCCTGACCAGCGATGGCGAGCGCCTGTACATGAGCGACGGCACGCCGGAGATCCGCGTGCTCGATCCGAAGAATTTCTCCGAGCAGCGCCGCATCAAGGT
>JBCNOP010000222.1:0-8450 GCA_039593775.1 Pseudoduganella sp. | reverse complement strand
TAGGGGTGTTCGCCACCACCTTGCTGAAGGTGGCGTAGGGCGTAAAACTGCCCAGGCGATAGCCGCCGCTGACATAGCCTGCAGTCTTATCGCCCAGCATCGAGCGGGCGTTGATGCGCCCTATTTCACCCATCAAGAACCATTCGCCCGGGTCATAGGAGGCGCCAATGCTGAGCACGGTGGCACGCTTGCGGTCCGGCTCATAGCGGCGCGCCAGGACTTCGCCTTGCGGGCCGAACTGGCGAATCGCGCTGAACAGGTCCTGCAGCAACGGCGTCTCCAGTTCGCCCTCGATGGCGGTAGCGCGCACCGTCAGTGCACCGGCGGTGCTGGTGTTCGAAATGCCCGCCAGCTTGTGCGCCCTGACACGCGTGACGTCGGACAGCGGCACACTGGTGCCGCCGAACAGCACTTGCGTGGTGTTCTTCACGGCGCCGGCATTCCAGCGGTAGCTGGCGTCAATGCCGTCGCTGTTGCTGATCGGGAGCGAGGAATACAGTTCGACCGGTGTGCGTACGGATGTCAGCGCATAGCTGGCCTTGCGGTAATCGCCGGACAGGAACAGCGGCAGCGCTATACGTCCCACGCGCAGGCTCAGTTCCGGCGACACCTGGAATTGCACGTTCGCCCATTCAACCTTTGGCGTCCAGGAATGCGTGAGGTGGCGCTCTGCCACCACCTGCAGCACGGCCGACCAATGGCCGCCGTTGTTGTACGTAAGCTGCGTGCCGAGGCGGCTGTCCACCGCGTAGCTCCAGTCGCGCGTAGCGCCGGCCTCGCCGGGGTTCAGCGGGTTGGCTGCATAGTCGGCCTGCTTCTCGCTCGAATGCACGGCGCTCAGCGTGCCGAAGCCGCGGAAGGTCCAGGCATCCTGCCCCGCTGCATGCCCGGCGTGCGCGGCAGGCGGCACCAGCAGTGCTCCGGCAACGGCGAACAGGACAGGCGTTTGGTGCAGCTTTGGCATAATGGCACTCTTGGCAAGAAACGTCGGCAATAAAACAGCATCGCTTGCCGTCCAGGCATGCGTGCGCGCTAGGTGTGGGATTGGACTGTCAGACTCGGCGCTCGAAGGGCGCTTCTTGAATTCTCACACTTTATAACAGCGACTTGTAACTGTCGAGAAGTTTCCCTAGAGTACTCTTACTATCTCTTTAGAAATAATTAAATGTGCAAAAAAGCAAAGGAAACAAAGAGATGCAGCAAGTCTCATGCGGCTCGCTGGTATTGAATAGTGCCCGCCAGGTGCTGCTATGCCATGTGACGGGCACGGCAAGCTGGGACATTCCCAAAGGCTTGCAGGATCCGGGCGAAACCCCGCTGCAATCGGCGCAGCGTGAACTGTTTGAAGAAACGGGGCTGGCTTTCGATGCGGGCCTGTTCGAAGACCTGGGCGAATTCACCTACCGCCCGGACAAGCGGCTGCACCTGTTCAAGGTGGAAGTGGGAGACCAGTTGTGCAACCTGGACCACCTGCGCTGCACCAGCTTCTTCCCCCATCACCGCACCGGCGAGCCGACGCCCGAGGCGGACGGTTTCCGCTGGGCCTCGCGCGACGAATTGAGTACCTTGTGCTGGCCGCGCATGGCGTCGCGGCTGCTGTCAATTGACTGGTGATCAGGCGCCGCCGGATACGCGGATGGTGGTGCCGGTGACGTAGCGCGCAGCGGGAGACAGCAGCCACACCGCAGCTTCGGCGATTTCTTCGGGCTCGCCCACGCGCCCCATCGGGATGCGGGCTGCCACACGGGCCGGCCGTCCAGCGTCGCCTGATGTAGCGTGGATATCGGTCTGCGTAGTCCCAGGCGCCACGCCGCACACGCGGATGCCCTCGGGCGCGACCTCCTTGCCAAGCCCCATGGTGAAGGTATCGACTGCCGCCTTGCTGGCCGCATAAGTCACATACTCATTCGGGCTGCCCGCGGTCGCCGCAGTGGAGCTGATGTTGACGATCACCCCGCCCCGTCCATGCGCCCGGAATGCAGCGAGCGCCCGGCGGCTGGCCTGCATCAAGCCAAGCACATTGGTGCGGAATACCTGCTCCACAGTGGCCGGCTCGGTACTGGCAAACGTTCCCAGTCCGCCCGTAATGCCGGCATTATTCACCAGCCCGGACACCGGCCCCAGTTCATGTTCGACCGCAAGGAACAGCCGTTCGATATCCTCATCGCGCGCCACGTCCGCCTGCACCGCGAAGGCCCGTCCGCCGGCCGCCTCAATGTCCGCCACCACGCGCGCCGCCGCATCTGCATCGCGCTGGTAATTCACGGCCACGACCCAGCCATCGGCCGCCGCCCGGCGCGCAATGGCAGCGCCAATCCCACGGCTGGCGCCCGTCACGATCACTATTTTTTCCATAGCCATATTCTATTTGATTTGGGTCATGGAATCCGCGCGTTCATCCAGCCAGACTTGGGGGATAGACAAGGAGACTGCCATGCAACGCCTCGAATGGAGCCCGATGCTGGAAACCGGCGTGGCCGAGATGGATGCTTCCCACCGCGCCCTGCTGCAAGCCATTCACGCCACCATCGACGCCGACGATAGATCGCTGCCGAGCCGCATTGCCGCGCTGCTGGGCGTGCTGGCCCTCGATTTCGCCGAGGAAGAAGCGCTGATGGACCAGCTTTACTATCCCACCGGCCACGAACACCGCGCTGCCCATCGCCGTGCGCTGGACGCCTTGCAGCACGCGCTGCCCGTCGCCCAGGCCGATCCCGCCGGCGCGCGCGCCCTGCTCGAGCGCCTGCCGCGCTGGTTCCTCAGCCACCTGAGCGCGATGGACCTGCCGCTGGCAGTGGCCGTGGAAAACGCCGGCCATCCCCACGCCCAGCCGCCCAATGCCCGCTTGCGGCAGCAACTGTCCACCCTGCTACAGGAGCAATCCATCTGAGTTAACGATACATTACATCTAAATATATTGGCTTCCGGAATATGTCAGCGCAGCATAAGATGACTTCATCAACAACACATTCCCGAAGGAGCCATACCATGAATAACCAGACCAACACCGCCATCCTGCCACTGACCGGCCGCATCCTGATGGCAGCCATCTTCGTCCTGAGCGGCATCAACAAGATCGCCAACCCGGCCGGCACCATCGGCTACATCAGCGCCATGGGGCTGCCTTTCCCCGAACTGGGGCTGGCACTTGCCATCGGCATTGAAGTCATCGGCGGCCTGCTGCTGGTGGCCGGCCTGTACACCCGCCCTGTTGCACTGGCGCTGGCAGCCTTCTCCGTCGCGACCGGCCTGATCTTCCACAGCGCGATCGCTGACCAGAACCAGATGATCCACCTGATGAAGAACTTCGCCATGGCTGGCGGCCTGCTGCAGATCGCCGCTTTCGGCGCCGGCAGCCTGAGCCTGGATGCACGCCGCGGCGCGGCAGCCCTGCGCACCGCGTAAGAAGTTGCGGCAATGTGGCGGGACACTTTAGACTGCAGCACCTAAGGAGATTTCGAGAGATGTTTCGCCACATTCTGATACCAAGCGACGGTTCCGCCGCTTCGCAACTGGCAGTAAACGCCGCCCTGCGCATGGCCCGCGAAAGCGGTGCCCGCGTCACGGCGGTTCACGTGCTTCCGGAAGAGCCGGCACTGGCCAACCTGGCCCCCGCGCCAACCGTGAATTCCATCCTGGCCGATATCGCGCGCCAGGCCACTACCCTGAACGTTGACTGCACCACGCTGGAAGTACACGCCGAGCAACCGCATGCAGCCATCGTGTCCACCGCCCTGCAGCGCAATTGCGACCTGATCGCGATGGCGTCGCGCGGCCGCAGCGGCCTGGCCAGCCTGATGCTGGGCAGCCAGACGCAGAAAGTGCTCACACACAGCAAGATCCCGGTGCTGGTCTTCCGCGAAGGTTAACGCAGATGCTGCGGCGCGTGCGGCCGCGCGCGCAAATCGTCGATGATCGGGACGATGGCCAGCGCCAGCAGCACGGCCGCCAGCGGCAGCGTCGCGCCGAAGCCGATGAACTTGAAGCCGAACGCGCCTGCCACCGCACCGGCAAAGAAGGACGACACCAGTGACAGCAGGATGCGCATGCGCTTCCAGTCCGCCGCAACCCGCGGCACGGCCTGATCGTCACGGTTCCAGTAGACGGCTTTGCCAGCCTCGATGCCAAGGTCGGTGATGATGCCGGTCATGTGCGTGGTCCTGATTTCGGCGTTGGACAGCTTGGTGATCACGGCATTCTGCAACCCCATCATGAAGCACAACAGCATGACTGTGGCCGGCAGAACGATCACGTCGATCGCCTGCAGCTGCGTGCCCATGACGCCGAATGCCAGCAGGAGGATTGCCTCCAGCAGCAGGGGCAAGGCGAACTCGCTGTGAAGCTGCCGGCGGCGTGCAAAATTGACCATGATGGCGCAACAGGCCGCGCCGGCAAGGAACGCCAGCAAGGCACCGGCGCAGTCGATGGCCGCGTCCAGGGCGCCCAGCGCGAGGTCGTCGGCGGCGGCCGACAGGATGCCTGTCATATGGGAGGTGTACTGCTTGACGGCGAGGAAGCCGCCGGCGTTGGCCGCCCCGGCCACGAAGGCCAGGGCGATGCCGAGGTGGCGATTAGCCTGGGCGGCGCGCTGCCGCCCTGTCAGGCTTCTTACATAATTGATCGGCATTCGTCCTCGGCATGAGCTCAAACCTCTTACAGGTAAGCGCTGACGTCGGGACGGGTTGCCAGTGCCTGCTGCACCACCTGCACCACGAACTCGCGGTCAGCGCCGCGCAGTGGCTGGCGTGGGCGGCGAACGTTTTCGTTGCCGACACCGACCAGTGCTTCCACCAGTTTCAGATTTTGCACCAGCTTGGTCGAAACGTCGAGGTGCAGCAGCGGCATGAACCACTGGTACAGCTTCAGGGCTTCGGCCAGGCGGCCGGCTTTGACCAGCTTGTACAGGGCCACGGTCTCTTTCGGGAAGGCCACCACCAGGCCGGCCAGCAAGCCGTCGGCGCCAACTGCCAGGCCCTCGAAGGACAGGTCGTCCACGCCCATGAAGATGGCATAGCGGTCGCCCACGGCGTTGCGCAGGTCGGTCACGCGGCGGATATTGTCGGTCGATTCCTTGATCGCTTCCAGTTCTTCGCAGTCCGACAGCTCCTTGAAGTCGGCCGGGGTCAGGTCGACTTTGTAGGTCACCGGATTGTTGTACACCATGATCGGCAGCTTGGCGGCCTTGGCGATCGTGCGCAGGTTGGCCTTGGCTTCATAAGCGTCGGCGGCGTACAGCACGGAAGGCATCACCATGAAGCCGTCCACGCCCAGGTCGCGCGCTTCCTGCACATAGCGTTCGGCGTTGGCGGTGCGGGTTTCGCTGACGTTGGCCAGCACCGGCACGCGGCCGTTGGCTACTTTAACGGCGGTCTTGGCAACGGCCAGCTTCTCTTCGAAGGACAGGGTGCTGGCTTCGCCCAGGGAACCGCAGGTCACCAGGCCGTGGCAGCCGCTGTCGATCATGAAGGAGAAGTGCTTCTCCATTTCTGCGTGGTCCAGCTCCTCATTCGCGTGGAATTTGGTGGTTACTGCAGGGAAGACGCCTTCCCATTTGATTGCTGCCATTTCAAGTCTCCTTGTGAGGTTCGAGGGTGATAATGCTGCCGGCACGTGCCGGCGAGATCGGTGTACGCACGGCGTCCGGACGCCATCCATACAGGAAATCGGTTGCGTTGCCGCAGATGCGGCCCTGGCAAGGGCCCATGCCGCAGCGGGTATGCAGCTTGGCGCTGCGCCAGCTCGCATGCTCACGCAATTCGTCGTGGCATACGTCTTCGCAGCGGCAGACGATGGTGTCCGCTTGCGCCAGCTTGCGCAGTTCTTCGCGCGGTGCAAAGGCACGGGCCAGGCGGGCTGCGAAGCCTTGCCATTGGGTGCGCTCGTCAAACAGTTCCTGTGGCACGCCTTCACCGCAAGCCGCCAGGCCGGCGATCCGGCCTTCGGCCAGGGCAAGGTCGACGCCGCCGACGCCCGTACCCTCGCCTGCGCACAGCACGTTCGGTACCGAGGTACGTTGCCAGGGATCGGTCTTGACCGCGTCCTCGCCGATCTCACAACCAAGCGCGCGTGCCAGTTCAGTGTTGGGCAGCAGGCCGTAGCCGCAAGCGAGGTAGTCGCAGTCGATGTCTACCTTTGCGCCTTTGCGCTGGACTTGCACCGAAGTCAGTTGCACGTCGCCGCGGGCGGTCGTGACATAGCTGTTGGCGTAGTAAGGAATGCCGCGCAAGGCCAGGCCAAGCTTTGCAGCCTGCACTGCCTTGCCCGGCGTCAGCGCCAGGCCGGCGGCAAAGCGCGCCAGGGCCGGCATGGCCGCCTGTTCGACGATGGCAGCGACGATCGCGCCGCGCTCTTTCAACGTCGCGGCAACCGCCAGCAGCAGTGGCCCGGTGCCGGCAACGACCACGCGCTTGCCCTGCACAGGGTAGCCGCCTTTCGCCAGCGCCTGCAGGCCACCAGCGCCGGTGACGCCTGGCAGTGTCCAGCCTGGGAATGGCAACAGCAATTCGCGTGCGCCGGTAGCCAGGATCAACTGGTTGTAGCGGATCGTGCGGGCCTGTTCAGCGTCCTGCACCAGCAGTTCGCCGGGTTGGGTTTGCATCAGGACCCGGGTGCCGGACAGGAAGGTTACATTGCTTGCGGCTTCCAGCGCCTGCCAGAGCTGGCGCGCACGCTGGTCTTGCTGCTTCGCCGGGCCGCCGCGCCAGATCTGGCCACCGGCCATCGGGTTGTCGTCGACGATGGCGATGCGGCGGGTGCCATTGGCGCCCGCTGCTGCCTGGGCTGCCGCCAGTCCGGCCGGACCGGCGCCCACGACCAGGATGTCGAAGAATTGGTTCATACAGCAGCTCCCGTTTGCACGTCCATGCCCGGACGGCAAAGCGTTTGGCACGACAGGACATGCGCCCGTCCGTTGATCGTCACCCGGCATTCCTGGCACACGCCCATGCCGCACAAAGGCGCCCGCAATTGCCCGCTGACCGAAAGGCGCGTGACGCCAGCAATGGCGGCGGCTACCGTGGTGCCGGGAGCGACAGTTACCGCGCGGCTGTCGACGGTCAGGGTGATGGAATCAGCCATATGCCCTCCCCTGCGCGTTAAACCGGCTCGGCAAGTACGGCCTTGCATCAATCCCGGCTTGCCCGCCAGTCATCTGTGCTGCCAGCAGTTCTGCGGTCGCGAGCGAGGTGGTAATGCCTAGTCCTTCGTGGCCGGTTGCCAGCCACAGGTTGCGATGCGACGGGTCCGGGCCGATCAGCGGGAGGCCATCCGGCGTCGCCGCGCGCAAGCCCGTCCAGCAGCGCAAGACGTTCAGCCCTGCCAGCGCCGGCGTGTATTCGACCGCCCTGGCCAGCATGCGCGCCATCATCGACGGCTCGGCCGCCAGGTCGACGGTATCGAACTGCCGCGAGGAGCCAATCAACACCTGCCCCGTAGGCCGCGGCTGCAGGTTGAACGCCACCGATTCGCCTTCCGAGGCGTGCGCGCTCTTGATGTACCCCAGTTCCACCAACTGGTGACGGATGAAGCCTGGATAGCGGTCGGTAATCATGACGTGGCCCTTCTTGGGCCGCAGCGGCAGGCCTGGCGCCAGCGCCAGGCTGCGTGTGCCCGCGGCAAGGACTACCTGCCCCGCCGCGATGCGCGAACCGTCGGACAGGACGACGCCGCCATCTTCCAGCTCGACCACTTCGCCCGTCACCATTGATGCGCCACGTGCCACTGCCCGTGCGAGCAGGATGCGCGCACTCTTGGGGGGATAGACCAGGCCATCGCCCTGCACCAGCAAGCCGCCGGCCAGGTGCGGCCGCAAGTTGGGTTCGAGCCGGTACAGCTCCTGCGCGCCGATGACATCGCACTCCAGCCCTTTGGCCTTCATGGTGCCAGCCTTGGCGCGCGCCGCTTCCAGTTCTTCATCGTCCGCCGCGATCCAGATGGTGCCGCAACGGCTGTATTCATGGCGCCGTTGCTGGCCGTCCACCAGCTCCTGCCACAACTCCAGCGAATGGGAGCTCAGGGCCAGTTCGGCCGCGTTATCGTCCATGGCCACCAGGTGGCCCATGCCGGCCGCCGTCGCACCACTGCCGACCACATCGCGCTCGACAACGGTCACGCGCAAGCCCCGCGCCGACAAGGCATCGGCGCAAGCCGCGCCGATGATCCCAGCGCCGACGATCAGGACGTCCGGCTTCATGTTCAACGAATGCCCCAGATAAAAGGATCGCTCGGGTCCAGCACCAGGGTCGAAGTCGCATTCACCCAGGCTTTGCCGCGAATGCTGGGCAGTACGCGGTCGCCATCGCGGCGATAAGTGCCTTCGAACACACTGCCGACGATGCTTTCCTGGCGCCAGACTTCGCCTTCCGCCAGCTTGCCGTCTGCTGCCAGGCAGGCCAGCTTGGCGCTGGTGCCGGTGCCGCATGGCGAACGGTCGTAGGCATTGCCCGGGCATA
>JBCNOP010000221.1:0-8483 GCA_039593775.1 Pseudoduganella sp. | reverse complement strand
AACTCGTTGATGACGGCCGTGCCCTGCTTTTTGCCGAAAGCGACAGCGACGGACAACTGGGTATTCTCCACCAGGCCCGCAGTCGACACGGCATTGCGTGCATAGCGGATATTGCCGGTGCGGCTGCCGTTGATGGTGACGATGCACTCATCGGCTTTGCTCAGCGACATGACCTTGTCGGCGATGCGCTTGGTCTCTTCCTGATTCAGGATCTTCATTCGTAGTCCTTTCGCCTTAGCCGATCTTGCGGGCAGTGTTGATCACATTGATGCCGTTGAAGCGGGAAGTCGACGAACCGTGCGACACCGCGCTCACCTGCATCGGCTGGCCCTTGCCGTCGAAGAAGGATCCGCCCATGCGCCAGTCGCGCTCATCGCACATGGCGGTGCAAGCATTCCAGAATTCCTGGGTGTTCGACTGATAAGCGACGTCCTCCAGCATCTGGCCGATCTTGCCGTCCTTGATCTCATAGAACATCTGGCCGCCGAACTGGAAGTTGTAGCGCTGCTGGTCGATCGAGAAGGAACCGGCGCCCACGATGTAGATGCCCTTCTTCACGTCTTTCACCAGTTCGTCCGGGGTCAGCTTCCTCTTGCCCGCCTTGAGCGAAACGTTAGGCATGCGCTGGAACTGCACGTTGCTCCACGAATCCGCGTAAGAGCAGCCGTGCGATTCTTTTTCGCCGATCACTGCCACCTGGTCGCGCGTGGCCTGGTAGTTGACGAGGATGCCGTCCTTGATGATGTCCCACTTCTTGCACTTGACGCCTTCGTCGTCGTAGCCGACAGCGCCCAGCGAGCCCTGGATGGTCTTGTCGGCTTCGATGTTGACCAGGTCGGAGCCGTACTTGAACTTCTTCGACTGCTGCTTGTCCAGGGTGGCGAAGGACGTGCCGGCGAAGTTCGCTTCGTAGCCCAGTACACGATCCAGCTCGGTCGGGTGGCCGACGGATTCGTGGATGGTCAGCCACATGTGTTCAGGCGACAGCACCAGGTCGTACTTGCCCGGCTCGACCGACTTGGCGGTCAGCTTTTCCTTGGCCTGGCGGCCGGCCGCTTTGGCATCCTCGACCAGGTCGTAAGTGCGGTTGTACAGCGTGGCGACGCCGCCCGCTGCCTTGATCTTGTCTTCCTTGCGGCCGTCCAGGTATTCATAACCCATGCCGACCGGGGTGCCGAGGTCGGAGCGGCTGCGGAATTTGCCGGTCGACTTGTCGACGGCGGTAGCGAAGAACGGCACCCACAGGCGATGCAGGTCCTGGTCGATATAGGAACCGTCGGTGGAAGCGAAGTACTTCTGCTGGTTAACCTGGAACAGCAATGACTGGATGAAGGAGGCACCCGCTTCCAGCGCGCCCTTGTTGGCAGTGATCAGCAGGTCAGCCTTCTCCTTGATCGGCACCGTACGCCAGTCTTTCTTGATCGGGGTAGCCCACGACACTTCGCCCACGCCCGGCGTCGGCGCCAGTTGCACGCCTGCAGCCTGCAGCTTGGAGTTGGCCTTGGCGATGGCAACCGCCTGGCGCGCCGCACCAGCGACGCCGTCCGGCGACATGTCGCTGGTGGCAGCAAAGCCGTACGCGCCGTTGGCGATCACGCGCACGCCGACGCCTGCCGACTCCGTGTTGGTGACGTTTTCGATGTTCAGGTCACGGGTGGTGATGAACTGATTCAGGTAGCGGCCAATGCGCACGTCGCAGTAGCTGGCGCCGGCCTGGGTCGCCGCGGTCAACGCGGTATCTGCCAGCATCTTCTTGAACTTCACTTCCACGGGCTTGATCAGCTCGTCGGCCGCAATGGCGCGGCCAAAAGGCATCATCATGGCAGCCATTGCACCGCCGCTCATGTTGAGGAATGCACGTCGTTCCATAGTCTCTCCAGGGTTATCGTTATTACCTAAGACAGCTTGCAGGAGTCAAATCGTACGCAATTTTTATGCCATTGTGTAAAGCTTGTACAAAGCTGAAACAATTGCCTAACAAATGGGGACGTACCCCATTTAATAGGGGCTTCGACTTTAAATGGGGTACGTCCCCATTTATCAGGCAACAGTGTCCGGGAGTGTCCGCGCACCGTCCGCGCGGACACTTGACCGGGCGGCCAGCTTGCACGATCATCAAGGCCCGGGCGACCGGAGCCGCTGTGTCGCCTGCCTAACGAATAATGGAGACTCCTGAATGAAACAGTATGTCCTGGCCGGCCTGCTGGCCGTTGGCTTCACCAGTTTTTCCGGCGTTGCTTTGGCAGATCCTGCCCTGAAAGCTGCAATCGCCAGCCCGACTCGCAACGCGGACAACGTCAAGCGCGACCAATTCCGCCATCCATATGAAACCCTGACCTTCTTCGGCATCAAACCGAACATGACCGTGGTAGAACTGTCGCCGGGCGGCGGCTGGTACACAGAAATCCTGGCCCCCTACCTGCGCGACCAGGGCAAGCTGATTACCGCGGGCTCCAGCCCGCAATCGGCCGATGAGCGGGTGCGCAAGTCGGCTGAGCGCTTCCAGGAATTCCTGGCCAAGCAGCCGGGCCGCGACAAGGTCGTGCTGGGTGCTTTCGAGCCAGGCAACGGCGTGTACACCTACGCGCCGAAAGGCAGTGCCGACATGGTGCTCACCTTCCGCAACATCCATAACTGGATCGGCACCGGCGACGAGAACATGAAGAAGCTGCTGGCCAGCATTTACGACGCCCTGAAACCGGGCGGCATCTTCGGCGTGGAAGAACACCGCCTGCCGGCCTCGATGACCCAGGATGCCAAGGCAAGTACCGGCTATATGCACGAGGCCTATGTGATCAAGATGGCCGAGCAGGCCGGCTTCAAGCTGGTGGCCAAGTCTGAAGTGAATGCCAACGCCAAGGACACTGCCAACCATGAAAACGGTGTGTGGGCGCTGCCGCCAACCTTCACCAACAAGGACAAGGACCGCGAGAAGTACGCCGCCATCGGCGAGAGCGACCGCATGACGCTGAAATTCATCAAGCCGCAGCAGTAAGTGCTGAAAAAGCTGCAACGCGCTGCCGCCGGCCTGCTGCTGGCGGCAGCATCTACCCTGGCCAATGCGGGCGACGCGGCCAATGCGCCGCTGATGCGCTTCATTCTGCCTTCGGTCACGCCGGGCTCCGAAGTCCAGGTCACCTATTTCCATCTCCTGTTGCGCCTCGCGCTGGAAAAGACCGAGGGGCCCTTCTCAATCGAGTTCTATCCGCACGAACTGACCAGCCCACGCCGCGCCCTGGAGCTGAAGCGCAATGGCGTCATCAACATCATGTGGGACGGCACCAACGCCCAGCGCGAACGCGAACTGCTGCCGATCCGCATTTCGCTGGTGCGCGACTTGAACGATTACCGCGTTTTCCTGATCCGCAAGGAAGACGAGGCGCGCTTTCGCGACATACGGAGCCTGGACGAACTGCGCAAGCTAACTGCCGGCGCAGGCCTCAATTGGCCGTCTGTGGACGTGCTGCGCCACAATGGCCTGCCAGTGGAAACGACCGTGAATTACAGTTCCCTGTTCCCGATGCTGAAGGCAAAACGCTTCGACTACATGCCGCGTGGCGTGCACGAAGCATGGGCGGAGGAACAGGTGTATGGCAAGGATGGATTGATGGTGGAACCGACCATCTTCCTGCATTACCGCGTGCCGTTTTATTTCTTTGTCAGCAAAGACAACAAGGCGATGGCGGAACGGGTGGAGAAGGGATTAAGACTTGCGCAAGCCGATGGCAGTTTCGACAAGCTTCTGAATGGTTACCCGGCTTTTCGGCGCGCCCTCGGTGAAATCGCGGCGCGCAAGCGCAAGGTATTTGAACTGGAGTTGCCTAGCGGGATTGCAGGCGGCTCATCAAGGTGACAAAGCCATAGCCGGCGACGAAAAGACCTCCCAAAACGACGGCAATTGAAACGATCAGGCTAGTCATTCATTCTCCCATGTGCATAAGCTAGGCGATATTATGCTGCAAATGCACATGAAAGAATCTCACACTTCGTTTCATTATTGTCTGAATTTTGTCATTTTTTCGCCGGAGTAAAGGACAAATCGGCAAAGTCGTAGCTGAAGTCGGTCTCGGTGGATACCGGCGCCATTTTCATGCGGTCGATCGAACCGTCGGGATTCAGGGAGAACGTCACGTAGGCATCGGCATTGAAATTGCGCTCCTTCCAGCGCACGATGAAGGTGTCGTGCTGGAAATGTTCCAGCGTGCCGGTCAGATCCGGCGTGCGGCTGAAGGACATCAGTTGCTTGCCGCCCTCCTGCCTGATACTCACCGTGCCATACCAGGCGTCGCTGTAGTCGCCGTTGTAGGAAGCCAGCGGCAGCGAAGGCTTGGATGCCGCTGCGCGGGTCGCGGTCAGCTTGCCCTGGCGCGCCAGTTCTTCCTTGTGCATTTCCGCTTCCTGCTCGGCGTAGAGCTTGATCCAGTCGGTCGGCGCCGCCCCCATGTAGTTGTCCAGGATGCGCCATTGCAAGGCCGTCATGATCGGGCCGTTTTCCGCGTTGGTGAAGATGGCTACGCCCAGCTTCTCTTCGGGCACCATCACGATGCGCGAATAGAAGCCCTGCAGTGCGCCGCCGTGCATGGCGATCTTGCGGCCGCGATAATCGCGCAGCTGGAAGCCAAGGCCGTACGCCGCGAAGTTAGGCCTGGTAGCGGCCAGCGCTGGTTTCGGCTCGCTGATCTTCATTGGCGTCTGCTGGGTCCACATCTCGCGCGCCTGCTTGGCGCTGAAAAGCTGCTTGCCGTTTTCCATCTTGCCTTCGTTGAGCAGCACCTGCATCCACTTGGCGATATCCTCCGCATTGGTCTGAATGCCGACTGCGCCTACCGCGTTCTGCACCGGCATCGGCTTGACCGCGGCAGCCTTGCCATTGATCTTGCTGTGCGGCGCCGAGTAATCCGCCGTCTTCAGCATGTCATCGACATTGGTGGTGGTGCCGTTCATACCCAGCGGCGCCAGGATGCGTTCGCGTGTCGCTTCTTCCCAGCTCTTGCCGGACTTCTGCGCAATGATCTTGCCGGCCACGATGTACAGCAGGTTGTCGTAGGCGTAGTTGTTGCGGAAGCTGGTCGCCAGCTTGACGTTGCGCAGGCGGTCGATGATTTCATCAGTGCTGAACGTGGTTGTTGGCCACCACAGCAAGTCGCCAGCGCCCAATCCCAGGCCGCTGCGGTGCACCAGCAGGTCGCGCACGGTCATGGCCTGGGTCACATAAGGATCCGCCATCTGAAAGCCTGGCAGGTGCCTGGTGACGGGATCGTCCCATCCCAGCTTGCCCTCGTCCACCAGCTGCGCCAGTCCGGCAGCGGTAAAGGCTTTCGAGTTCGAGGCAATCTCGAACAAGGTCTTGCTTGTTACCGGGGCCGGGTTGCCCAGCTTGCGCACGCCGAAGCCCTTGCTTGCCACGACCTTGCCGTCCTTGACGATGGCGATGGCAACGCCCGGCACGTCGAAGGTTTTCAGCGCCAGGTTGACGTCGCGGTCGAGGTCAAAGGCTGGAGCACTGGCAGCGGTGGCAGCCGCTGCGCCTTCGGGAGCGGCAACGGCCGGTGCGCTGATGGCGGCGCTGGCCGCAAAGGCCAGCATGAGCAAGGTGGCGAGTGGTTTCTTCAGCAGCATGGTTATTTCTTCAGCAGTTTATCGACGGAGCCCTGGGTCACGGGATGGTAGCGCGGGCGCGCCTGGGCGTAGACGCCCTTGGCCCACGATGCTTCGTTCGGGTTGTTCAGCAGCGCTTTGTACAGCGGGACCACGAACTTCTGGCGGCCCACGCTCATGAGGAAGGCATTCAGCGGTTCGCGCACGCCGTAGCCGGCATGCACGGACGCGAGCAGGAAGCGGAAGCCGATTTCATTGTTCTTCGTTTCGCGCAGCTTGAAGGCTTCGTCCAGCTCCTTCATCTGCGCGGCGTTGGCCTTGGTGTCGATGCCGTTCAGGAAGTGCATCCACTCCAGCGCGACCCACTGCTGCGTCTCCAAGAGGCCGGTCGCCAGTTCGCCTTTCAGCCAGGCTTCGCGCTTGGCGTCCAGCGCGGCCAGGCGCGCCGAGTTCACGTATTGCGCTGTGGCCGGGATGCCGCTGCCGTGCAGCCATTCATCCAGCTCCGCATCGCCCATGATAGCGGGATTTTTCGCCAGCAGGTTCTTGCGCAGGTAGTCGACGAATTCGTCGGTGGTCGCCGACTGGAAGGCGTGCTGGTCGAACCAGCCGCGCAGGAAGGGATCGAACACATCGCGGCCAGCACGCTGCTCCAGCGTGTGCAGCAGCCAGGCGCCTTTCGGGTAGGCCAGGCCTTCGTCGGTGTAGGTGTCCGGGTTGGTGTCGGGGTCCTTGGTCAGCAAGGCTTGCCTGGCGGGCGGGATGTCCTTCAGCGAAGCGATGGCTTCGGCCTGCTCCACTTGCAGGTTCATCTCGGCGACGTCCTTGCCGTACAGGCTTTCCACGATGCGGGTGGTGACGTAGGTGGTGAAGCCCTCGTTCAGCCACCAGTGCTTCCACGAGGCGTTGGTGACCAGGTTGCCGGACCAGCTATGCGCCAGTTCGTGCGCAATCAGGTCGTTCAGGCTGCGGTCGCCCGCGATCATGGTCGGGGTCAGGAAGGTCATGCGCGGGTTTTCCATGCCGCCGATCGGGAACGATGGCGGCAGCACCAGCATGTCGTAACGCCCCCAGCGATAAGGGCCGTACAGCGCTTCGGCTGCGTTGACCATTTTCTCAGTGTCGGCCAACTCGTAGGCTGCGGCATCGATACGGCCGGGTTCTGCATACACTGCCGTGCGCGGGCCGAGGTTGCGCAACTCGATTTCGCCGATGGCGATGGCCAGCAGGTAGGCCGGAATCGGTTGCGGCATCTTGAAGTTCCAGCCGCCCTTGCCGGTCGCGTGCTGGTCGCCTTCCGCGCTCATCACCACGCGCATGCCGGCTGGGGCGTCAATGTGGGCGCTGTAAGTGAAGCGCACCGCCGGCGTGTCCTGCACCGGCGCCCAGGAACGCGCCTCGATCGTCTCCGACTGGCTGAACATGAAGGGACGCTTGCCCGACAGCGTCTGCTCGGGATTCATCCACTGCAAAGCACTCGCGGTCGGCGCGGTGCGGTAATAAATACGGACTTTCTCAGGCTGCGACTGCAAGGCGATGCGCAGGGCTCGGCCTTTTTTTGAGTCCTGCTTGTCGAGCATGAAGGAGGTTGGCGCCCAGTTGCCGTCAGGGCGCAGCACCTGCACGCGCGCGATCTTGAGCTGGCGGGTGTCGAGCACCAGCGTACGCGCCGACTTGTCAATCCAGTTCAGCGAGAGTTCCGCATAACCGTCGAGCGTCTTGCGCGCGAAATCGGCCTTCAGGTCCAGGTGCAAGTCAGTCGTGCGCACCTGGTCATAACGCGCAAAGCTCAGCGGGTCCTGGGCCCACGCAGGCAACGCAAACGCAGCCACCACAGCGGCAGCAGGCAAAGACAGTCGAAACATGGCATCTCTCTGTTGTTACAAGCGCGCAGAGGATAGCACACCGCCCCCAATCGGCATCAACAAATGACAAGAGTCCAAGACGCTCAACCTGGTATTTCTGGTGGGAATGAAAAATTGCGGCGACGGGCCAGCGAGAGCTTTGCGTCTAGTTAATCAACGACCGGCCTGTTTGCGTAAAGCATTCGCCTTCTCCGTTGCTCTTGCCACGGTCTCCCATAAATCGACCGTCTCCCCTTTGCAATTTCTCAGGGAGATGTGCAGCAAATCATCGGCAGAAAAGGTCGCTCCGGAAAATTGAAGTGCCGGGTCCTTATCGTCATACCATTCTTTCAGCATCGTGGGTGACGCTGCACAATAATCGAATTCCGATGTGCCATGATGTGCAACAAACCAGACGCGCCCTCTCCTGTTGAAGACTATCACTGCACTGCCGGGCCACCCGCTATTGGACAACCCAACAAACAGTTCATGATCCGGAGACGGATAGATATTATCGAACGCCACATCGTTCAGCGACAGCAGCAGGCGTCCCTTATCCCACAACTGCAACTTGAACTCGGGATCCATCGGATCCTTCCTCGAGTCAAAGGACTGCGTGATCTTGATGCTGCCGAACACGTAGTCCTTTTTCTGAACCCGCTTAACCATCGACGGCATATCCGCAGTCGCAGTTTCGGCGAACAGCAAAATGGCGAACGCCATCAAGGCCCGTCCGACCGCTAGACTCATACCAGGCATTTCCACTCCGCGCGCTAGAAATTGGCAACAATACCGAAGTCTATGCCCTGACGTCAATTTCGTAGGTCGTGCCGTCGTCGACCAGGGCGATCTCCGTTGGCGAGGCAGAGGCTTCGCCGCGGGTGACGCGCAGGATGTAGGTGCTGCTGCCGTGGCGATAGTGCAGCGTGAAGCCTGGCCACGCGGCCGGCAGGCGCGGGGCCAGCAGCAGCTTGTCGGCCTGGCGGGTCAGGCCAAGCAGGGACTCGAGCAGCAGGCGGTACATCCAGCCGGAGGAGCCGG
>JBCNOP010000220.1:0-8519 GCA_039593775.1 Pseudoduganella sp. | reverse complement strand
TAAATTTGGCGAAAACTTTCATTATAAGGTAGATTGCTGGGGACATGGACGCCAGCAATTCCCCCTCGCCCCGCAAGCGCGGCCGCCCTGCGCAGGCCGCTTCCGACAGCCTGAAACCGCTGCTGATCGCTGTTTCGGCAAGGCTCTTCCGCGAAAAAGGATTCGACAACACTACCGTGCGGGATATTGCGGCCGCTGCGGGTGTGCAGGCGGGATCGTGGTTTTATCACTTCAAATCCAAGCAGGACATCCTGCAGGCGGTGATCGAGGAGGGCATGCAGCAGGCATTGGCGCGCATCGAGGAGGTGGCGGCGCTGGGACTGCCGCCGCGAGAGGCGTTCCGGCGGCTGGTGCATACCCATCTGGAGACCTTGCTGTCGCCGGGGCAGGACTTCGTCTACGTCATGCTGTATGAGTGGCGCGCGCTTTCGCCTGAGGGGCAGTTGCGCATTGTTGCGGCCAAGGACCGCTACGAAGCATTGTGGGATGCTGTGCTGCGCGAGTTGCAGGCTTCCGGCGTGTGGCCGGCGCCGGGCAAGCTCGATCGGTTGTGGCTGTTCGGGGCGCTGAACTGGTCGGCGCAGTGGTACCGGCGCGATGCCGGCGTCAGCATCGATGAACTGGCCGAGTCCGCCATCCGGTTCTTGCTCCGGTAGTGCTTAGCGCCGCTGTCGCGGGTTACTACTGAAAGCTACTGAAATTTTCACTGAAACTACTGAAAACTTGAACTTTTGGGCCCTGGTAGCGCTCTAAGTGAAAAAATTTCAGGAGCATTCAGTATGACTTCCCGAGTGATCTTGGAGGTGAGCCTCCCTACACTGCACGCGCTGCTCGACTACAACGCTGAACAAGCGACGGGACTCAGTCTTGCGGACCTGGCCGACGTTGCTATCCGCGAATGGCTGCAACGCCAGCGCGCGGCAAACAAGCCGCCGGAACCAAAGCGCTTCTTCTGGAAAACTGTCTTTCTGCCGGATGGCACGCGTCTGCGCATTTGCAGCCGCATGGGTTCGCATTACGCCGAGGTGGTCTGTGGCGAACTGATCTATGAAGGGCAGCCAGTTTCGCCAAACCAATTTGTCACCGCCAGCCTGGGTAACGTTGGCAATAGCTGGAAAGTGATCTTCGTGCAGCTTCCGGGTGACGGCGATTGGATGCCGGCGCTGCGCTTGCGCCATGCGGCGATGGCGCAGGCTTTCCGCACGGCCAAGCGCAAGGCCGAACGCACCGCGCCGCCGACTGATCCCGCTGCGTACCCAACTTAGTCCGCGTGCTCCCTGGCTGTGCTTGACATTTTATGTCGCACTCTTATACTTCTGATATTGCAAGACATAATATGTCGAATCATCCACTAAGGAGGGACTCTATGGACGAAGTGATGGGCCGGATGTTGGCGATCGAGCGTGCGCTGTCCGCCCAGGTCGGCTCGCTGTCGGTAAGCGCCAACCTGCTGGCGCCAAGCGAACCGGATGGCGTGCCGGTCATTCGCCTGTGTATCGAGGGCCAGGAAGAGATTCCGGTGTTTGTCACCGCTTCGCCGCAGCAGGTGCTGTGCATCTGCTACCTGTGGACCGAGCGGGAAGTGCGCCCCGAGCGCCGCGCCGAGATGCTGGAAGCGATGATGGACTTGAACATCGCCATTCCGCTGTCCAATTTCGGCCGCATCGGCGAGCACTACGTCATCTTCGGCGCCCTGGCTGCCGACGCTTCGCCGGAGAGCATCGCCACCGACGTGGCCATGGCCGCCGACAATGCGCTCGAAGCCTTGGAAGTGTTCAACGAATTTCTAATGTGAGGAGGCCATCATGGCTGTTTTTTCCAAAGTGCTGACCATGTTGCGCGGGAACCTGCGTGAGATCGGCCAGAGCATTGTCGACAGCAACGCCTCGACCATTTACGAACAGGAAATCGTCGAAGCTACCGCCCACGTGGCCACTGCCAAGAATGACCTGACCGCGGTGATGGCCAAGGAAATGCAGGCTGGCCGCGAAATCGAACGCCTGCGCGCCGAATTGCACAAGTACGAAGACCTGGCCGTGCAGGCGCTGCAAAAGGACGAGAACGGCCTGGCCGAAGAAGTCGCCGCGCGTGTCGCCGACCTGGAAGTGGCGCTGGCCGAACAGGAAGAGGCTCGTGCCCAGTACGCTGCCCACGTTGCGCGCCTGAAGGACATGATCCGCACCGCCGAGGCCACCCTGCGCGAACACGAGCGGCAACTGGCCATGGCCAAGACCACCGAGAGCGTCTACAAGGCCACTGCCACCATCTCGCAGAACATGGGCGCGAGCGGTTCCAAGCTGATGAGCGCAAAGGAATCGCTGGAGCGCATCCGCCAGCGCCACCAGGACTTGGCCGACCGCATGCAGGCAGCCGAAGTGCTGGAAGGTGAATTCGGCAGCAAGGCGCTGGACAACAAGCTGGCGCAAGCGGGCATTGGCGAGCGCGCCAACCGCAAGGCGGAAGTGATTGCCCGCCTGCAGGCGCGCGCCCGGCCGGCGCCGCCGGACCGGAGCTGACGCATGGTACGCAGTTCCGCCCGCTGGTCTGGATCGGACGCGGCCTTGCGCTCTGTGCAGGTGGCTTTCGACGTGGAGACGCAGGTGATCGACGCGGTGCGCCTGGCCGCGTTCAAGAGCCAGCTTTCCACGTCGGACCAGATCCGCAAGATCCTCGGCTTGCCGCATACCAGCAAGCCGGTGCGTCCGCGCCTGACGGTCAGCCTGTCCGACGCCGACTACGCGCTGCTGGCGGAACGCCTCGGCGTAGACCCGGCCGACCGGCGCCGCATCAAGGAAATGTTGCATGAGCAGCTGATAACATTTGCATTAAAGCAATTGGGGCGCGAAAATAGTTGACGTCCTCGCAACCATAAAAGGCAATGAATGAGCACCTGGCAAGTCCTGACCAGCTTTCCAACCGCTGTCCCCACCGTCCTGCTGATCATCCTGCTGGTGTACTGGGGCTTGTCGCTGGCCGGCATCTTCGATTTGGGCGAAAACATTGAGGGAGACGCCGACCACGCTGACCTGGAAACGCTGGCTTCGTGGCTGGTGGCGCTGGGTCTCGGTGGCCTGCCGTTCTCGATCGTGGCCACGCTGCTGGTCTTCTTCACCTGGCTGCCGACGGCCCTGCTGCATCAATACGTGCTGGCCTGGCTGCCGGCCGGGCTGCTGCAGTGGGCTGGCGGCGCCGCCATCCTGCTGGCGGCGGCCGCGTTCAGCGTGTGGCTGTCGGCGCGCGTGGTCAAGCCTTTGCGTCCGCTGTTCGTCAGGCACCATGCGCCGGAAAACCGCAGCCTGGTGGGCCGCACCTGCCGCATCGTCACGCTGGCGGTGGATGAAAAATTCGGCCGCGCCGAAGTGGAGACCAGCGGGGCCAGCCTGAACATCCGCGTCTGGGCCAGCTCGCCCAATTCGCTTGGCAAGGATGCGCTTGCCGTGATCGTCGCTTATGACGAGGCATCGCAGCAGTACGAAGTACAGGCCGCCAACGCGGCCAACTAAAAAACAATACCAACACACCTGAAGGAAATCCATGGACATCATGTTGATTGCAGCCGCCACCGGCATCGTCGTTCTGCTCGGCGCCCTGGCAATGTTCGCGCGCTTCTACCATAAGGTCGAACAGGGGCACGCAATGATCATCAACACCCTGCGTGCCGAGCCGGACGTCAGCTTTACCGGCGGCATGGTCTACCCCATCATCCACAAGAAGGAACTGATGGAGATCTCGCTCAAGACCATCGAGATCGCGCGCATCGGCAAGGATGGCCTGATTTGCCGCGACAACATCCGCGCCGACATCAAGGTCACCTTCTTCCTGCGCGTGAACAAGACCAAGGAAGACGTGCTGAAAGTGGCGCAGGCAGTCGGCTGCGCCCGTGCTTCCAGCCAGGAGACGCTGGAAAACCTGTTCTCGGCCAAATTTGCCGAGGCCCTGAAGACCGTCGGCAAATCGATGGACTTCGTCGACCTGTACCAGGCGCGCGACCGCTTCCGCGATGACATCATCCGCCAGATCGGCAACGACCTGTCCGGCTACATCCTGGAAGACGCGGCCATCGACTACCTCGAACAGACCCCGATCGAGAAGCTGGACAGCCACAACATCCTGGACGCACAAGGCATCAAGAAGATCACCGAACTGACCGCGATCGAAAGCATCCGCACCAATGAATTGAAGCGCGACGAGGAAATGCGCATCAAGAAGAAGGACGTGGAAACCCGCGAAGCCATCCTGGAGCTGGAACGCCAGCAAGCCGACGCGGAGGCCCGCCAGAACCGCGAAGTCACCAGCGTGCGCGCCCGCGAACAGGCCGAAGCCGAGAAGGTGCAGTCCGAAGAACGCGCCAAGTCCGAACTGGCCCGCCTGCAGGCTGAACAGGTCGTGCTGGTGCAGCAGGAAAACACCACGCGCGAGAAGGAAGTAGCGGAGAACAACCGCAAGCGCGCCGTCGCCATCGAGGAAGAGCGCGTGACCCGCGCCCGCCTGCTGGAAGTGGTCGCACGCGAGAAAGAAGTGGAACTGCAGCGCATCGATAAAGAGAAGGCCGTGGAGGTGCAGAAGAAGGCCATCGCCGATGTGATCCGCGAGCGCATCGTGGTCGAGCGCACCGTGGCCGAGCAGGAAGAAGCGATCAAGGATGTGCGCACCATTGCCGAGGCCGACCGCGGCAAGAAATCGGTCGTGATTGCCGCCGAGGCGAGCGCGGAAGAGAAGCTGCTGCTGGCCGTCAAGGCAGCCGAAGCGGAAGAGCGCGCGGCCAAGCACCGCGCCGCCCAGGAATTGACCCTGGCCGAAGCGGCGCTGAAAGTCGCCGAGAAGGAAGCCGAAGCGAAGAAGCGCCAGGCGGAAGGCACGGAAGCGGAAATCGCCGCCCCTGGCCTGGCGGAAGCGAAGGTCATGCTGGCGTCGTCCGAAGCGATCGTCAAGCAGGGCGCGGCCCAGGCCGAAGCGACCCGCCTGCGCATGGAAGCGGAAGCCAAGGGCAAGGAGCAGATGGGCCTGGCCGAAGCTGCGGTGAAGACGGCCGATGCGGCCGCCACCGCAACCCTGGGCGAAGCGGAAGCCAAAGTGATCGAGGCCCGTTTCGAAGCCGAATCGCGCGGCCTGGCGCAAAAGTTCGAGTCGATGTCCGCGATGAGCGCCGAGACCCGCGCCCACGAAGAGTTCCGCATGCAGCTGGAGCTGGCCAACGAGCAGGCCCTGAAAGGCATCGATGCGCAGACCATGGTGGCCCGCGAACAGGCCGAAGTACTGGGCAAGGCCCTGCAGAACGCCAAGATCGACATCGTCGGCGGCGACGGCAACTACTTCGACAGCTTCGTGCGCGCGCTGTCGGTTGGGCGCGGCATCGATGCGGCCATCGAAAAGAGCAAGACCTTGCAGATCGGCCTGAAAGATCACCTGAGCGGCGAGCGCGACATGCTGAATGACTTGCGCGGCCTGGTCGGCGCGCTGGGCGGCTCCTCGGGCGAGCTGCAGAACCTGACCGTGGCTTCGCTGCTGGCCAAGGTGTCGCGCGAAGGCACCCAGCAACAGCAGCACGCCCTGAACAACCTGATCGCCGCTGTTCCTGAACTGAAAGGCAAACCATGATCTGCCCGGCCTGCGCAAGCACCCATTTCCAACAGACCCGGATCGAAGGCGGCCTGCCCGCAGAGCAATGCGAGGCTTGCCGCGGCGTGCTGGTGGACCTCGAGCGTTACCGCACCTGGCGCGAGACCATGCCTGCAGTGGCGCTGGCCGCCGCCAGCGCTGAGCCGAGCGTCACCGACGGCGCGGTGCGGCTCTGTCCCAAGACCGGCCGCATCATGGCGCGCCTGAAAGTGGACAGCCACCATCCGCTGCGCCTGGACTACAGCGCGGCGGCCCAGGCGATCTGGCTCGACGCGGGCGAGTGGGACACGCTGATGTCGCTCGACTTCCACGGCCATCTCGACGAGATCGCCTCCGACCGCTGGCAGGCCAGCGTGCAGGAGGCTGCGTCGCGCGAGCGCATCGAGCAAGCCATGCAGGCGCGCTTCGGCGACGACTTCGCCGAGCTGGCCCGCATCCGGGCCTGGCTGGACGGCCGCCCGAACCGCAGCGAAATGCTGGCCTTCCTCGGCGCACCTAAAGACTGAAGCGACAGAAGCACAACATCATGAGCCAAGAACAAGCAGCACCTGAGGGTGCCGAGGCATCCCTGCGCCATTCCAGCAGTTTCGATCTGCTACGCAAGCGGCTGGCCGACCAGGGCAAGTCCCTGCTGGAAAAGGCCACCGCGCTGAACGAGGCCCGGCTGGCCGAGTTCGGGCGCGAAGAGATGGCCCTGCGCGCCCGCACCCGTGCCCGTACCGAAAACAACTGCACGGCGCGCGACCTGGTCCTGGTCGGCGATGTGCTGCTGTTCGGCTATAACGTCTTCATCGGCCTGCGCCAGGAAACGCAGGTCGCGGACGTGTTCGCGCTGTATCGCCTGCGCCAGGATGGCGGCGAAGTGGAGCTCGACCCGCTGGCGCTGGACGGCAGCTTCCTGGCCGACCCGCGCTTCGTGGCCGAGTTCAAGGAACTCTATAACTACTACCGCAGTGCGCAGCTGGTGCAGCTGCGCGTCACGCAGGGCAAGCTGTTGGCCGCCTTCAAGATCGGCGAGCGCCTGAGCGACCTGCGCGTGTTCCGCTGGCAGCTGGACGAGCAGGGCGCGGCGACCTACATCGACAACCGCGGCGAACGCGATGTGGCCCTGCCGCCGCCCCATGATTTCGAATGGACGGTGACCACGCGCGACCAGCACGTGCTGGGGCCGCACCCGCACGTCAACGTGCTCGACACCCTGTTCGTGGAAACGGTCGGCGGCGACCTGACCGTCAAGATCGAGAACAATACGGAAACGGGGCTGGGCATCTACAGCGAGCCGGTCGACGATCCCAACCAGTCGCTCAGCGATGCCGAGATTGCGTATGCCTCGCTCGGCGACCTGATCCTGCTGCGCGTCCGGCCCTACCGCGAGACGCAACTGCGCTACCTGGTGTATTCGCGCCTGAGCCAGCAGGCGCAGCGCGTCGACAGCATCGGCGCCTCTTGTGTGCAGCTGCCGGAAGACCATGGCATCGTTTTCCCGGGCGGGGTGATCCTGCAGGGCGGCGAGTCGCGCCTGTTTTCCGGACTGCCGGAGGGCCTGCAATTCGAGCGCCGCGTGCTGGCGCCCAATGGCGAAGACGTGCTGTACGTCTTTTACGAAGTTGTCAGCGGCACCTATGTGCTGCTGACCTATAACCTGATCAACAAGACCCTGTCGCAACCGCTGGTGGCGCATGGCTACGCGCGCTATGACGATGGCAGCATGCTGCTGTTCACCGCTGAAAGCGAGGAGCCGACCCGCAATCACCCGATGCAGTGGTGGCAGACGCCGTTCATGGGCGAGGAATACGCTGCCCGCGCCGCACCGCGCCAGGGCTTCTTCGGCAAGATCGGCAATCGCGAACTGGTCCGCGGGGTGTCGGAGCTGTATTCGATCGGGCGCATGGTGCGCGAGCAGGGGGAGGCCGGCGGCGACGCGCTGCCGGGACGGGCCGTCTATGAAAGCCTGCTGCGCCAATGCCGCCGGGTCGCCGATGCGTTCCACTGGCTGGGCGCACCCGAGGCCAAAGGCATTGGCGCCGACCTGAGCGGGGTGTCCGAAGTGGCCAGCGCCACGATGGACGAATTCGACAAGGCCGCAGCGATCCAGCGCGAGGCGGCACGCGTCCTGCAGCAGGCAGCGCAGGAACAGCGCCAACTGCTGGCGGAAACCGCCAGCCGGTTGTGGCAATCGCCGACCGAGTTTATCGAAGCCCTGGAGCAGATCCGCCTGGCGCGCGGCCGCCTGGCGACGCTGAAAGAACGGCGTTACATGGATGTGGCGCGCCTGGCAGAACTGGACAGCGATCTTGGCGCTGAAGAGGCGCGCGTGGGCGAGCGCACCGTCCAGTTCCTGTCGCAGGCCAATGCCTTCGCCAAACTCGATGCGGAACTGGCGAAACAGCGCGAGCAGCTGCCGCAACTAGGCACCACGGCCGAACTGGCGCCGCTCAACGAAGCCCTGGACCGCACGGCCCGCCACCTGGATGGCTTGAACGAGCTGCTGGGGTCCCTGGCGGTCGGCGACGCCACCTTGCGCACGCAGATCCTGACGGCCATCTCGCGCCTGTATGCGGGAGTCAACCAGTTGCGCGCCGAAGTGCGCCAGCGGCGCAAGCAGCTGTCGCAGGCGGAGTCGGCGTCCGAATTCGCCGCCCAGTTCCAGTTATTCAGCCAGTCGGTGGAAAGCAGCCTGGAACAGGCCGACACGCCGGAACGCTGCGACGAATTGCTGACACGCCTGCTGGCCCAGCTGGAAACTCTGGAAGGGCAGTTCGCCGAACAGGAGGATTACCTGGCCGAGATTGCGCATAAGCGCGAAGCGGTGTACGAAGCCATGGAAGGGCGCAAACAGTCGCTGCTCGATGCCCGTGCACGCCGCGTGCAGGCGATCGGCGACGCGGCCCGCCGCATCC
>JBCNOP010000022.1:0-43968 GCA_039593775.1 Pseudoduganella sp. | reverse complement strand
CTGCTGATCCTCAAGTCGACTATCGGCGTGCTGCGCGAGTCCTTCCACCATTTGATGGAAGGCGTGCCTGACAGCGCCGACTACGCACAAATCGGCGCAGACCTTGCCGAAGTGCCCGGCGTGCTGTCGGTGCACGACCTGCATGTATGGGAAATGTCGCCAGGGCAGCCAGCGCTGATCGGCCATCTCGAAATCAGCGACCTGCAGGCATGGCCGCAAATCCTGCATAACGTCAAAGCCATGCTACTCGCGAAGCACAAGATCGATCACATCACCTTGCAGGCTGAGCCAACACAACGATCATGACACTGGCAATTGCAATCGCGCTGATCCCACTTCTCCTGAATGTATTTGCGACGCGGCTCATCCATCGCGACGAGTACTCGGAGAAAGCGCAGAAAATAGCGCAATTGCTCTTCGTCTGGCTGGTGCCGGTCATTGGGGCAATCGCTATCTGGGGTATGTTTCGCAGCGAAGAAAAGTCACCTGGAACGTATCGTGAGGCGCCAGATCCAGGCGATGACTTTGATACTTCCGAAACGTCCCTGCAATCACTTCAGGATTCGCTGGATGCCGACGACTAACGCAGGCAATTTCGATGCACGCGCAATCCCAAGCGTATTGAGAAATCTCAAAGGAATAGCGCGCGTGTCCAAATGACAGACCTGACCCCGAATATCCAGAATGAAACAACTATATCGAATCGCGGGAGTATTACTGGCAGCCCTCCTCATCGGCGTTGGCGCCGGTTACGCCTTCCTTTCCTTCGCTCCATGCAAATGGTTTGGATCCGCTTTTGAAGGCGCCTGCGGTTATTCGGGCATTCAGTATTCAGTCCTGTTCGCCCAGCTCGTTACCGTCGCTCTTTTCTCGCTGTTCTTGTGCTTTACCAACCTGGGTGGAAGCGCTCCGGCGCCGGCACCGCGCGCCCTCAACATTTCCTGGATCGCCCTGTTTGCCCTGCAGTGGTTCGACCTGCTCGCAGCGTCACTGCGGCTTGGCCTTGACTGGGTTCCATTGATGCTTTCGCATCTCCTGCTTGGCGGTTTTATTCTTGCATCGTTATTGCTTACGCCGTACCGGGCGCGCCACCCTGGGATTGTGCTGCTGGCCTTGGTCCCTGTGGGCGGGCCGTTGCTGCTTGGTTCAGCGCTGTTTCTTGGCAAGCAGGGGCCGGCGCCCTCAACGCAAGCGGCGCCAGACTGAGATCGGCACGTCGCCGTCAGGCCGGGCAGGAACGCGCCACTCAAGGACGTCGCCCTGCAATCGATAGGTGCGTCTTTGCACCGATCCATCCCATTGCGGATTGGATGCTGCCGTGATGCGGAAAACAAGCTTCCCCTCTTCCTCTGCGACTCTGCCGAAATGAGTGCTCATGGCGAGCAGAAGGCGTTTGTACTCGGCCGGCTCTGCGGCGCGGAAGTCGCCTTCAAATGGCTGCCGGTCGCTGTGATAGATCTGAAGGGCGTAGCGCCCGTCACTCCCGATACTCAACGTTCCGCGTGGCTTGGCGCCGTAATCTTCGCTCCGGGTGCCGTCCCGGTGCTCGCGGTAGGCGCCAACCAGCTCCCATTCGCCGACCAAGCCCGCTGCGCCCGCGGCATTTACCGCCGCCAGCGCCAATGCTGCGATCATGAGCCTTTTCATTGCATTCTCCCTGCGTTTGACATGGGAAATGAGCATACCTGGCTTACCAAAGCAGCAAAATTGCAAAAACTTCGCCGCACCTGTGCATAATTGCACCGATGGATAAGCTCGACTGGAACGACCTTCGCTATTTTCTCGCGGTGACCACGGCAGGCTCGCTCTCCGGCGCAGCCCGGGGGCTCGGTGTGGAGCACACAACCGTTTCGCGGCGGATCGAGGCAATGGAAACTGTGCTCGGGGTCCGGCTTTTCGACCGCTTTGCGCGCGGCTGGGCGCTTACAGAGGCCGGCCAAGGCCTGCTACCCCAGGCGCAACGCGTGGAACAGGAAATTCAGGGCCTGTTGCGCCAGGCAAGTGGCGCGGGCGCTGGAAACGGCATGGTGCGCGTTTCCGCCCCACCCGCAATCGTCGCGCACTGGATCGCTCCGCGCCTCGCTGGATTGCGCTCGCAGCTCGAGGGAATTCAGATTGAATTGGGCGCGGAATCAGCCCATGCAGATTTATCGCGGCGCGAGGCGGATATTGCGATTCGCTTTCGCCGCCCTCAATCGCCCGATTTGGCGGTACGGGCACTCGCCACAATTCAATATTATTTATGTGCGGCGCCGGGCTATATCGCTTCCCGCGCCGAAGATGAATGGGAATTCATCGGTTATGACGAAAGCCTCGCTGAAACTCCACAGCAGGAATGGCTTGAGGCATTTGCGGCAGGCCGTCGCTTTATTTTAAAGAGCAACGACCTCGCCACCATTGCGTCGGCCATCCGGACGGGGGCCGGCGTAGCAGTACTTCCAGATTATCTGGCCGACGGCTTGCAGCTTTCGGGCATTAACTGCCCGGTTCAGCGCAAACTCTGGATGGTAATTCATGACGACGTCCGCAAATCGCCGCGTGTCCGCCGTGTGGCGGACACGCTGGCAGAACTGCTCAGCAGCCCCGCGCGCTAGCTTCTGGCAGCAACGCGCCAAGGGCTGGCATGCTACGGACAGCCGCACAGAATGAGGGCACTGCGGCGGCCGTCAAGCGCGGCGGGCTTCGAGGATGCCAGTGACTTCGCTGATCGCGGCGAGGGCTTTTTGCAGCTGGCTGGTCGCGCCAATTTCGACGGTAAATGTCATGCGCGCCTGGCCTTTGGCCGATTGGGTATTCACGCCGGTAACGTTGATTTTCTCGCGCGAGAAAATCTCGGAAATATCGCGCAGCAAGCCCTGGCGGTCGGTCGCTAAAACAAATAAATCGACCGGGAATACCGTATCCGACCGCGCCGCGCCCCATTCGGTGACAATGACGCGCTCCGGTGCTTTGGCGCGCATTTCAGCGAAGTTTTTACATGAAGCGCGGTGAATTGAAACGCCCTTTCCGCGCGTGACAAAACCGACGATAGGATCAGGTGGCGCCGGCTTGCAGCATTTGGCCAATTGCGTCATCAAGCCATCGGTACCAACCACCAGCACGCCGGATTTAGCGCCCGATTCAACGCTGGAATTGCGGCTCTTATTGACGGCAACCTGGTCGGTCGCGTCCTCTTCGGACTCGGCAGGATCGCGCAATGCTGCCTCGACGTGACGCAGCGAAAACTCATCCTTGCCGACGGCCAGGAACAAGTCATCCACTTTGCCAAAGCCGAGCTTTTGCGCCAGCGTCTCGAGGTTGACGGCGGTCTTGCCTTCGCGCTGCAGCGATTTCTCAACCAGGGAGCGACCATTCGCAACCGTTTCCTGGATATCGATGGCGTGGAACCACGCGCGCACTTTGGTGCGGGTACGGTTCGAAACGGTATAGCCGGGGCTCAGCCAGTCGCGCGACGGGCCGGCCGTGCCAGGTGCGCCCTTGGCGGTAATGACTTCGCAAGTTTGCCCGCTTTTCAACGGGGTATTCAACGGCACCATCTGGCCGTCGACGCGCGCGCCGCGGCAGCGGTGGCCGACATCGCTGTGCAAGTGATAGGCGAAGTCGATTGGCGTGGCGCCGACCGGCAGTTCGATCACGCGCGCCTGTGGCGTCAGCACGAAGATGCGGTCGTCCAGCGTGGTGGACTTGAGCTTTTCCACCCACTCGCGCTGCTGGTCTTCGTTATTGACCACCGCATCGGCGACTTCGGTTTTCCAGGCCAGCAGCTGGCGCAGCCACGCGATTTTCTCGTCGTATTGCTGGCCCTTGAAATTGGAACCGCCCTCCTCCTTGTAGCGCCAGTGCGCAGCGACACCGTATTCGGCGAAGTTGTGCATTTCCTGGGTACGGATCTGCACTTCGAGGGGACGGCCATCGTCCGCAGTCACGACGGTGTGCAGCGACTGGTAGCCGTTCGGCTTGGGACGGGAGATGTAATCGTCGAATTCTTTCGGGATCGGGGTCCAGATGTTGTGGACCACGCCGAGCACTGTATAGCAGGTCTTCACGTCATCGACGATCACGCGGAACGCGCGCACATCGTACAGTTCCGAGAAGTCCAGGTCCTTGCCCTTCATCTTGTTCCAGATGGAGTAGATGTGCTTGGGCCGGCCGAATACTTCGGCCTTGATGCCCGCCGAAGCCAGTTCGGCCTGCAGGCGCGCAATGGAAGACGTCACGAAGCTCTCGCGCGCCATGCGCTTCTCTTCCAGCATCTTCGCAATGCGTTTGTAGGTTTCCGGCTCGATGAAGCGGAACGACAGGTCTTCCAGCTCCCATTTGATCTGCCAGATGCCGAGGCGGTTGGCCAGCGGCGCGTAAAGGTCCAGGGTCTCGCGGCCATAAGCGCGCGTCACATCGTCGAAGCGCTTGATGTCGGAAAAGTAGCGCAAGGTGGTGCAGCAGGAGGCCAGCCGCACCAGCACCACGCGCATATCGGTGGCCATCGCCAGCAGCATCTTGCGCAGCGACTCGACCTGGGCGACAGCCTGCTGCGCCGCAGTCTTGGTGCGCGCTGCGCTGCCGGAAGAGGCCAGCGTCAGTTCGCGCAGGCGGATCAGCTGGCGCACGCCAGCTACCAGGTCGTTGACTTCCTTGCCGTAGCGCGGCTCGATCGATGGAGCAGTATCGGCGTCGAGCATGGTCAGCTCGAACATCAGTGCCGCGATGCGGGTTTCCGCATCGGTGCGCAAGATGGCCAGTGTGCTGGCCACCCCGATGGCAAATTCCAGGGCATCCTGCCCGTGGCCGGTGATACGTCCGCTGTACGCCTGGCTGGCGTGGTCGAGCGCAGCCAGCACGCGCGCCCCATCGTCGGCGGACAAGCCTTGTACCAGCTGGTCCGTCGTTGCGCTGTTGAGAGCCGCGATTGAAACCATTACTAAAACCTTTACACCTTACTTTTGGGCGGCGGTCACCACGATTTCGACCAGCCAGTCGGGATTTGCCAGTTGCGCTTGCACGGTGGCGCGCGGCGGGGTATTGCCTTCCACAACCCAGGCTTCCCACACTTCGTTCATGGCGGCGAAGTTGGCCAGGTCGGTGATGTAGATCTGGGCGCGCAGGATGTGCGCCTTGTCGCTGCCGGCTTCACCCAGCAGGCGGTCGATGTGGCCCAGGACTTCCGCGGTCTGCGCCTTGATGTCGCCGCCTTTTTCGGCGATCTGGCCGGCCAGGTAGACGGTGCCGTTGTGGACGGCGATTTCGGACATGCGCTTACCTACGTGAAAACGTTTGATTTCCATGCTTCTCTCTTAGTGGTTCAACAAAAAATCTTTCGCAATCGCGATCTGGTCGTCGTGCAGGAAGGTCGGCGCATGGCCAACGTTCGGGATTTCCAGCAGCTTGGCTTTCGGCCCGCGCTGCGTCATCGCTTGCGCCGTTTCGCGCGACAGCAGGTCCGAGTTCTCGCCGCGCACCAGCAAGGTCGGGCAGCGGATCGCATCGTAGGCAGCCCACAGCATCGCCTCGTCGGCCTTGGCCGATTCCGGTGTCACCGACTGGAACGGCAAGGCCAGGCCCATGTCATAGTGGCGCACCCACGAGCCATCCCCATCCTGGCGCAGCACGTCGGCAGCCAGCTTATGCCATTCAGCGTCGGTATGCTCGCCGAAGGTGGCCGACACCATCTTCACGAACTCGGCGCCGGCCTTGAAGGTCGGGAAGCGCACTTCCTGCGCAATGTAATCGCCGATGCGCTGGATCGCCACCGCATCCAATGTGGGGCCGATATCGTTCAATACCAGCTTGCTGACCGGGCTGTCAGGCAGGGAAGCCAGGCCCATGCCGATCAGGCCACCCATCGAAGTGCCGAACCAGTCGACCGTCTGGCGCTCGCCATTGGCCAGCACGCGCGCCAGCAGGGTCACCATGTCGCTGACATATTGTGGAAGGCGGTAGAGCTGGGGATTGACCAGGCTGCCGGAACGGCCGCGGCCCACCACGTCGGGGCAAACCACACGGTAATCTGCGCACAGTGCCTGTGCAAGATTGTCAAAATCATCCGAAACACGGGTCACGCCGTGCACGCAAACCAGCACGTTCGGGTTATCTTCCTCGCCCCATTCCTTGTATGCCATCTGGTGCAGGCCAGACATGGAGAAACACTGAACGGACTTGATTTTCGCTTCTGGCATTCGGTTCCTCGCTCCCCGTACTATTGGTTTTTGCGCTACATTCTACATTGGCTAACTAATTATAGGGGACCAAATGGTCAGCACGACTCTGCGCGGCAAAACCGCGCTCGTAACCGGCTCCACTTCCGGCATCGGCCTGGGCATCGCACGCAGCCTGGCAGCGGAAGGCGCCAACATCGTATTGAACGGCTTTGGCGATGCAGCGGAGATCGCAAAGCTGCAGGAATCACTGGCCGCCGAATTCGGCGTGCAGGCCGGCTACCACGGCGCAGACATGAGCAAGCCGGCCGACATCGAAGCCATGATGATTTATGCTGCAGGGAAG
Source organism: Pseudoduganella sp. (assembly GCA_039593775.1). Taxonomy (GTDB): domain Bacteria; phylum Pseudomonadota; class Gammaproteobacteria; order Burkholderiales; family Burkholderiaceae_D; genus Rugamonas. The sequence goes on along the minus strand of JBCNOP010000022.1, from coordinate 37,470 downwards.
TTCGGCGGCGTCGACGTGCTGGTCAATAACGCCGGCATCCAGCATGTGGCCAATGTCGAAGACTTCCCGACCGAGCGCTGGGACGCCATCATTGCCATCAACCTGACTTCGGCCTTCCATACCACCCGCCTGGCGCTGCCGCACATGAAGGCGCGCAACTGGGGCCGCATCATCAACCTCGCTTCGGTGCATGGGCTGGTGGCTTCGGCCGGCAAATCGGCTTATGTCGCGGCCAAGCATGGCCTGGTCGGTTTTACCAAGGCTACCGCACTGGAAACCGCAAAGACCGGCATCACCTGCAATGCGATTTGCCCGGGCTGGGTCCTGACGCCGCTGGTACAGAAACAGGTCGATGCGCGCGCCGAGAAGGAAGGACTGTCCAACGAGGCGGCCAAAGCCGCCCTGCTGGCAGAAAAGCAGCCGTCCGGCGAGTTCGTCACGCCGGAGGAACTGGGCGCGATGGCGGTCTTCCTGTGCTCCGACGCGGCCAGGCAGATGCGCGGCGTGGCCTGGAATATGGACGGCGGCTGGGTCGCCCAGTAATCAGGCCTGCTGCGCCAAGTAGTTGTTCTTCAAGCGCATATAGTGCTCGGCCGAGTACCTGAAGTGCGCGATCTCCTGTTCGGTCAGCTCGCGGATGCGCAGCGCGGGCCGGCCGACGTACAGCCCGCCGCTCTTCAGCACCTTTCCGGGGGCAACCAGGCTGCCCGCCCCCACCATCACATGCTTTTCGATCACCACGTCATCCATGATGATCGAGCCCATGCCGACCAGGCATTCGTCGCCGATGGTACACCCGTGCAGCAGCACCGAATGGGCGATCGTTACGTGCCTGCCGATCGTGAGCGCGGCCCCCTCCGGCTTGGCGGCCGAGCGGTGCGATACGTGGCACATTGCAAAGTCCTGCACATTGCTGCCTTCTCCGATCGTGATGCGGTTCACATCGCCGCGCAGCACGGCATTGCACCAGATTGAGGCATCGCGGCCGACACGGACGTCGCCGATGATTTGCGCGGACTGGTGGACGAACACGCCATCGGCGAGCTCGGGGAAGGCGTCGAGGTAGGGTTGCAGAGTCATGTCAGGATTATATGGCCTGCGCCGCCGCGGCACGCAGGGCATTGTGGTTTTCCACAATAGGGATAGACACAATAGCGGCAAGGCAACCCGTTTGCCATGATGAGGATATTCGGAGACAAACGAGGCCCCCTCATCATGGAAAAGAAACCCTTCTACAAAGTACTGTATGTCCAGGTACTGTTCGCCATCTTCTGCGGCGTCATGCTCGGCATTTACCTGCCGACCGACGCAGTAGCGATGAAACCGCTTGGCGACGGCTTCATCAAACTGATCAAAATGATCATCGCCCCGGTCATCTTCTGCACCGTGGTGAGCGGCATCGCCGGCATGCAGGACGTCAAGAAAATCGGCCGCGTCGGCGGTAAAGCACTGCTCTACTTCGAGATCGTATCGACTTTCGCCCTGGTCATCGGCCTCGCCGTTGCCAACTTCATCCAGCCAGGCGCCGGCTTCAACGCCGACCCGCACACGCTGGACACCAAGTCCATCGCCCAGTACACGGAAAAGACGAAGTCCCTGACCACCGTCGACTTCCTGCTGAACATCATCCCTAACACCGTGTTCGACGCCTTCGCCAAGGGCGACATCCTGCAGGTGCTGCTGGTCGCCGTGCTGTTCGGCTTCGCGCTCTCGCTGCTCGGCGAGCGCGGCCGCCCGGTCACCAAACTGGTCGACGAGGTATCGCACGCTTTCTTCGGCATGGTCAACATCATCATGAAGGCGGCCCCGATTGGTGCCTTCGGTGCCATGGCATTTACCATTGGTAAATACGGCATCGCTTCCCTGCTGCCGCTGGCCAAGCTGATGGGTTCGTTCTACCTGACCTGCTTCCTGTTCGTGTTCATCGTGCTGGGCCTGATCGCCAAGTACACCGGCTTCTCGATCACCCGCTTCATTTCCTACATCAAGGAAGAACTGCTGATCGTGCTGGGCACCTCGTCCTCGGAAAGCGCCCTGCCTTCGCTGATGCGCAAGCTGGAAAAGCTGGGCGCCTCCAAGCCTGTGGTTGGCCTGGTGGTGCCAACCGGCTACTCCTTCAACCTGGACGGCACCAATATCTATATGACCATGGCCGCCCTGTTCGTAGCCCAGGCAACCAATACCGACCTGACGCTGTGGCAGCAACTGACCATCCTTGGCGTTGCCATGCTGACCTCGAAAGGCGCTTCCGGCATCACCGGCGCCGGCTTCATCACCCTGGCAGCAACCCTGGCCGTGGTGCCAAGCATCCCGGTCGCGGGCATGGCCCTGATCCTCGGCATCGACCGCTTCATGAGCGAGTGCCGCGCCCTGACCAACTTCGTCGGCAACGGCGTAGCAACCCTGGTGGTCGCCAAGTGGGAAGGTGAGCTCGACATGAATACCCTGAACCGCGAACTGGCCAATCCGACCCCGCTGAACGCCCCTGCCCAGCCGGCCGCAACGGAAGCACTGGCAGCCACCGCCGAGTAAGCCAGAACGTTCTCTACCACTAAGACGGGCCCCATGCAATTGTGCGTGGGGCCCGTCTTTTTTTGTGGTTAGAATGTAACGAAAAGTCACGGCGTGAATGTTGACATACGGAAACACGACACCTAGAATAAACTCACTAATAATGCAACCGGAACGGACGCCAGGATGAGACTCCCCAGCCACCGTGGATTTACCTTGGTTGAAGTGATGATCACCGTCGTTATCGTCGGCATTCTCGCTGCAATCGCCATCCCCAACTACACCCGCTATGTCGTGCGCGGCAATCGCGCTGCTGCCCAGCAGCACCTGATCGACCTGGCCCAGCGCGAGCAGCAATTCCTGGCCGATGCCCGCGTCTATAAGGACTCGGTCAGCGGCCTGAATATGCAAACGCCGCCAGCGGTGTCCAAGTGGTACACGATTACCATCCAGACCGACAGCGGTCCGCCGCCAAAGTTCACCATTACCGCGACCCCTGTCGCCGGCAGCGGCCAGGCCGGCGACGGCACCCTCTCCATCGACCAGGCTGGCAACAAGCTGCCAGCCGATAAGTGGTGACGCCATGAAGCGCCAAAACGGCTTCGGCCTTCCTGAAATGATGCTGGTGGTGGTCGTGATGGGTGTCCTGGCAGCGGTCGGCATGCCGGCCATGCAGGACTTCATCACCAACCAGCGCCTGAAGAGCACCTCGAGCGACTTGTTCACCAGCATCCTGCGCGCGCGCAGCGAGGCGATCAAGCGCAACAAGGACGTCACGATCACGCCGACCACGAACTGGAGCAAGGGCTGGAGCATTCCCAGCCCGAATGCCGGCGAACCGGCCTTGGCCACGTTTACGACACGTTCAGCGGTCACGGTCACCGGACCGGCCGCTGGCGTGACGTTTACCGCTGCCGGCCGCGTCAAGGGCACGACCAACCCACAGTTCTCCCTGACGTCTTCCACCGGCAAAACCAGCTGCATCAAGATCGACCTTGGCGGCCGCCCGAACGTACAACCCACATCATGCTAAGAACCAACCAACACGGCGTCACAATGATTGAAGTCCTGGTCACGATCGTGATCCTGGCCTTCGGCCTGCTGGGCATTGCGGTTTTCCAGTCCAAGGCCAGCGTCGGTTCGATCGAATCCTACCAGCGCGCCCAGGCCGTGATCCTGCTGGACGATATGACCGCGCGCCTGCAAGGCAACCCGCAGAACAGTGCATCTTATGCTTCGAGCAACATCGGCACCGGCGACTCGCAGCCGGCCGACTGCAGCGCGCTTGGCGCGGGAGCCAGCCGCGACCTCTGCGAGTGGAGCAACCTGCTGAAAGGCGCCGCTGAGACCGATAGCAATACCAAGGTCGGCGCCATGATCGGCGCACGCGGCTGCATTACCGTCTTGCAGACGGCAGACACCACAGCCGGCGTCTGCAAGCCAAGCATCGTCCAGGTCGCCGTTGCCTGGCAAGGCTTGCACGCCACCCAGGCTCCATCGCTGGGCTGCGGCCTCAATCAATTCGGCGCAGAAAGCTATCGCCGCCTGATTGCTGCCCAAGTCCTGATTCCTCTACTTGACTGCAAATGAGGAGCCCATTCATGCAGATTATTCGCCGTCGCGAGCAAGGCTTTACTTTGGTTGAACTGATGGTGGCGGTCACCGTCGGCCTCATCCTGCTCGCCGGCTTGTCGACCCTGTTCACCAACAACAGCAACGCGCAAGTGGAAATCGAGCGCGCCAACCGCCAGGTGGAGAACGGGCGCTATGCCATGCAACTGATGACCGGCGACTTGCGCAACGCCGGCTACTACTCCGAGTATGACCCGGTCGAACTGTCGGTACCGGCTGCCCTGCCCGATCCTTGCTCGCTTGACCTGACCGGCATGCGTGACGCCATCGCCTTCGCGGTGCAAGGCTATGACAACAGCAATTCGCTCGGTTGCCTGTCCGACGTCAAGGCCAATACCGACGTCGTCGTGGTGCGCCATACGCAGACCTGCGTGGTCGGTGCCGCCGATTGTGAAGACGCCGCTGCCGGCGGCCCCTTCTTCCAGGCTTCGCAATGCTCGAACGACTATGAACTTGGCTCGAGCGACAAGACCAAGCACTTCCAGATCTCCGCGACCAACAGCGGCTTCACCCTGCACAAGTACAACTGCACCGCAACCAATAACAGCGGCAGCGTGGCTGACGTCCGGCGCCTGCTGACCCATATCTACTTCGTCGCCAACAACAGCGTCGGTAGCGATGGCATTCCTACCCTTAAGCGTGCCGAGGTGGTGAGCAAGGGTGGCGTCATGTCGGTCCAGATCGTCCCCCTGGCAGAAGGCATCGAGAACATGCAGGTCGAATATGGCCTCGACAGTGACTCCGATGGCGTGGCCAACAGCTTCGGCACCACGGTCAACGATGCCGAATGGGGCAATGTGGTCTCGGTCAAGCTGCACCTTTTGGCGCGCACCCTGAGCCCGTCGCTGGGACACACCGATACCAAATCCTATGTGCTTGGCTCGAATTCAAGTGGCCAGCAGAACGTCATTAGCGCGACCAACGACAAATACAAACGCCACGTTTTCACCTCACTGATTGGCCTGCCTAACGTGGCCGGAAGGAAATCCTGATGAAACACCCTGCATTCCGACAGCAAAGCGGCATGACCATGGTCGTGGCACTGGTCATGCTGGTGCTGATCACCTTGCTGGCGATGACCACTTTCAACCTGGGCAAATCCAGCATCCAGGTGGTCAACAATATGCAAAACCGCGATGAAGGCATCGCTGCCAGCCGTAGCGTACTCGATGAAGCAATGTCCAGCACCCGCTTTTTTGAGACGCCAACCGATGCGCTGGACCAGCCTTGCCTGAACAGTAACCACCGCTGCTTCGACCTCAACGGCGACGGCGTGGTCGACATCGTCACTTCGCTGAGTACAGCGCGCTGCGTCAAGGTACGCAAGATCAAGACCAACGAACTCGATTACGGCAACGAAGAAGACCGCGGCTGCAGCGTCGGCGCCAGCCAGGACCACGGCATTGCCGGTGCCGGCAGTGGTAATTCGATGTGCGCGGATTCGGTCTGGGAGATGACCGCCACCAGCCAGGACCAGCAAGTCCAATCGGAAGTCCAGGTCGTACAAGGCGTCGCCATGCGCGTCTCGACCGACAACGTCGAAACTACCTGCAAATAAATAGCCCGCTTATATTTGAGAGCCAGCCATGCAAAAAAAGCTAATGATCACCGCGGCCGCGAGCCTCGGTGCATGCGCCACCCTCCTGTCGTTCCCAGCTGGCGCTGACGACATTGATATTTTCACAGGTGCCTCCGCCGGCACCTCGATCAATCCACGCATCCTGATCGTGCTGGACAATACGTCCAACTGGTCGCGCCAGGCGCAGAAATGGCCAGGCGGCCTGACCCAGGGCCAGTCCGAGGTGCGTGCCATCAAGAGCGCAATTGCCAACCTGGACGACAAGGTCAACGTCGGCCTGTTCGAATTCGTCACCGACGGCAACGCCAATGACAATGGCGGCTTCGTGCGCTACCAGGTGCAGCCGATGACCCAGCCGGCCAAGAACGCCCTCAACAACCGGCTCGACGCCATCGACGTCGGCATTACCAGCCCGATCGAAAAGCGCAACTCCGGCACGATGTACGGCAACCTGATGTATGACGTGTACAACTACCTCGGCGGGCGTCCTGGCTACTCCGCCGCGCAAGGCGTCACGCCGTCTTCGATTGCCGACCCGAACGGCTACGTCAGCCGCTGGGTGCCGTTCAAGTCCCCGCTGACCGATGACGCAAGCTGTGCCAAGACCATCGTTATCTTCGTCACCAACCCGGACCAGAGCGGACCGACCAAGGATGATGCCGCCAATACGACGCAGCTGCAAAGCCTGGGCGGCAATACCAGGCAGCTCGGCTTGCCGAACTTCTCGACCCAGACCGTCCAGAGCGTCACCAATATCGGCCAGACCGCGACCTGCTACTCGAGCCAGACTGCGGCTGCCACTGAGTTGAACGTGGCGCCGTGGCCCTCCACCTGCGGCAACTACACGGATGGCTGCAAGATCGGCTCGGCCCTGAACGACGGCAGCAAGATTTGCCCGGTTGGCACCGCTTCGTACGCAATCAACGGCGTCAACAGCACCGTCACCAACGTGCCGACCGGCAGTGAAACCACCGATGCCAATCCGTGGAATGCCGACGAGTGGGCGCGCTTCATGCACGACAAGGGCGTGCCGATCCCATCGAGCACGATGAAGTCCAAAGTGACGTTCTACACCATCGACGTGTACAACGCACAGCAGAACATCGAACACACCAAACTGATGCTGAGCATGGCCAAGGCCGGCGGCGGCAAGTACTTTGCCGCCAAGAGCCAGCAAGCGATCCTTGATGCGCTGAACCAGATCATTGGCGAGGTGCTGGCGGTAAACACCACCTTTGCCTCGACTTCGCTGCCAGTCAACGCCACCAACCGTTCGCAAAACCAGAACCAGGTCTTCATCGGCATGTTCCGCCCTGACCCGGATGCGAAGCCACGCTGGTTCGGCAACCTGAAGCGCTATCAGCTGGTGCTCGATGGCTCCCAGGTCAAGCTGGGCGACGTTAACGGCAACCTGGCAGTCAACGAGAACACCGGCTTCATTACCGATTGCGCAGTCAGCTTCTGGACGACCGAAAAGGGTCCATATTGGGAAGGACTCGGCATCAACCCCGATCCGGCGACCGGTTGCCGGACCTTGGCGCGCGGCGTATCGCCCTACTCCGATGCCCCGGACGGCCCATCGGTTGAAAAAGGCGCGGCAGCGCAAGTCCTGCGCAACGGCAATAACCCGAGCAATACCGGCGATCCGACCTACGCCGTCAGCCGCACCATTTACACCCGCGTGCCAGGCAACAATACGCTGGTCACCTTCAATACCACCAATACCGGCTTGTCGGCCGACGTGGTCAACTTCATCAAGGGTGCAGACGTCAACCAGGAACGCGGCCAGGACATGCCGACCACCACCACGCGTCCTTCGATCCATGGCGACGTGATCCACTCGCGCCCGCTGCCGCTGGCCTACGACGATAACAATGTCTTCGTGTTCTATGGCTCCAACGATGGCATGTTCCGCGCGGTCGATGCCAGCAACGGCAAGGAGCGCTGGGCCTTTGTCGCTCCCGAATTCTTCAGCCGCCTGAGCCGCCTGAAAGATCAGAGCCCGCTGGTGAACTACCCGAACGTGTCCGGTCCCGGCGACGTTGCTGCAGTCGGCAGCCCGAAAGATTACTTCTTCGACGGCTCCACTGGCGTGTACCAGAACCTGCCGACCAGTGCCACCGACTCCAAGAAGATCTGGATTTACCCAACCATGCGCCGCGGCGGCCGCATGGTGTATGGCCTGGACGTCAGCAATATCGACAGCCCGCGCCTGATGTGGTCGGCCGGTTGCCCGAACCTGGCCAACGACAGCGGCTGCACCCCAGGCTTCGAGGGCATCGGCCAGACCTGGTCCATTCCATCGGTCGCCTTCATCAAAGGCTATTCAACCAGCCGTCCGGTGATCGTGATGGGCGGCGGCTACGACAACTGCGAAGATGCCAACACCGGCCTGCCAACCTGCGTGGCCGGCAAAGGCGGTTACGTCTACATCCTGGACGCGGAATCGGGCGACCTGCTGGGCAGTTTCAGGACCAAGCGCAGCGTTGTCGGCGACGTTTCGATGATCGACATCGACAACGACGGCTCGGTTGACTATGCCTATGCCGCTGACCTGGGTGGCAACGTCTACCGCATCGATTTCATCGACGCACCGACTACCAAGGTCGGCCTGAACCAGACCAACTGGCGCATGTACCGCGTGGCTTACACCAACCAGGCCACCAGTCCGCGCAAATTCATGTTCGGCCCCGCGCTGCTCTATTCGCGCGGCTCGGTCTACGTGGCACTGGGTAGCGGCGACCGCGAACACCCATTGTCCTGGCAGTATCCATACACCTCGACCGCCAACCGCTTCTATGTGGCGCTGGACAACCTGGCCGACAAGCCGACGACGGACGAAGCCGGCCTGAACATGGATTCCAGCCTGACCAACAGCACGTCGCCGACCGATTGCAACTCGCCGAACGTGCTGCCGAATGGCAGCAGCCGGGGCTGGTTCATGCAATTGCAGCAAGGCGAGCAGGTCGTGACCTCTTCCCTGATTGTTGCCGGCACCGTCATGTTCAGCACCAACCGCCCGATCGTCGGCAACGCCGCGAGCTGCTCCACCGCACTGGGTGAAGCGCGCGGCTACGTTGTCAGCCTGTTCAACGCTTCCGGTGCGATCGGCGCCGACGGCACCTGCGGCGGCACGCGCTCCTCTGTCTTCGCCGGTGGCGGCCTGCCGCCCTCGCCGGTGCTGGCCAGCGGCGTATCGGTTGGCACGGCCGATCAAACGAACCCTGGGGAACCTCGCCGCTATTCGGTGGTGATCGGCTCCGGCTACGATCCTTCGTCGATCAATTCCACCGAGGTCAAGCCGAAGATCAAGTCCGTACGCAAACGTAAATATACTTACGTCAAAGGCCAGTAATAAAACAAAGGGGACGCTGCGGCGTCCCCTTCTTCTCCAGCCAACAAAAAAGGGACGCCGTGGCGTCCCTTTGCTTTTCCAGCTACGTGCTCAGGCGAACGACAGCTCCACGCCCGAGGCAGCGGCGATTTCTTCGCGCGTTACGCCTGGGGCCAGTTCGGTCACCTTAATGCCGGTCGGGGTCACTTCCATCACACCGAGGTCGGTGATGATCATGTCGACCACGCCCACACCGGTCAGCGGCAGGTCGCATTTCTTCAGCAGCTTGTGCGAGGTCGAGCCATCCTTGGCCGTGGCGACGTGCTCCATCAGCACTACGACTTTCTTCACCCCTGCCACCAGGTCCATCGCGCCGCCCATGCCTTTCACCATTTTGCCCGGGATCATCCAGTTGGCCAGGTCGCCCTTTTCCGACACCTGCATTGCGCCCAGGATCGCCAGGTTGATCTTGCCGCCACGGATCATGGCAAACGAGTCTGCCGAGCTGAAGTAAGCGGCGCCCGGCAGCGCGGTCACGGTTTGCTTGCCGGCGTTGATCAGGTCAGCATCCACTTCCGCTTCGGTCGGGAAGGGACCGATGCCCAGCAGGCCGTTTTCCGATTGCAGGAAGACCTCGATATTCTGCGGCACGTAATTGGCCACCAGGGTCGGCAGGCCGATGCCCAGGTTCACATAGAAGCCGTCCTGCAGCTCTTTTGCCGCGCGCGCGGCCATTTCATCACGAGTCCATGCCATGTTGTCTTCTCCTTAGTTGGCACGCACGGTGCGCTGTTCGATGCGTTTTTCCGGCTTGGCGTTGAGCACGATGCGGTGCACATAGATGCCAGGCAGGTGCACGGCGTCCGGATCGATGGCGCCGACTTCGACGATTTCCTCCACTTCCACCACGCAGACCTTGCCGGCGGCAGCCACGTTCGGGTTGAAGTTGCGCGAGGTCTTGCGGAATACCAGGTTGCCGGTCTTGTCGGCCTTCCAGGCCTTGACCAGGGAGACATCGGCTACCAGCGAGCGTTCCATCACGTACTGCTCGCCATCGAATTCGCGGATCTCCTTGCCGTCGGCGACGATGGTGCCGACGCCAGTCTTGGTGAAGAAGGCTGGAATGCCTGCGCCGCCGGCACGCAGCTTTTCGGCCAACGTGCCTTGCGGCGTGAATTCCAGCTCCAGCTCGCCAGCCAGGAACTGGCGCGCGAATTCCTTGTTCTCGCCCACGTAGGAGGAGATCATCTTCTTGATCTGGCGGGTTTCCAGCAGTTGGCCCAGGCCGAAGCCGTCCACGCCGGCATTGTTGGAAATTGCGGTCAGGCCGGTGGCGCCGCTATCGCGCAGGGCGGCGATCAGCGCTTCCGGGATACCGCACAGGCCGAAACCGCCGACCGCAATGGTTTGGCCATCGGCCACGATGCCGGCCAGGGCGGCCTTGGCATCCGGGTAAATCTTGTTCATTATGTCTCCTTGTTCAAATGGCCAGAAGGCGATTGAGGATAGAATACGCCCGCCCAAACTTCAATACCGTAGAAATACCGCAATGCCGATCAATTACGAATCCATTTTCCAGTTTGCCCCGGTAGGCATGTGCGTGTCGGACAACCGCGTGATCAAGGCCAGCAATGATGCGCTGGCGGCGATGTTCGGTTACGGCGCGGGGGCGCTGGATGGGCAGTCGTTCCAGGTCCTGTATCCGACCCAGGACGAATACCTGCGGACCGGCGACCGCATCATTCCGATCATGAATGCCAAGGGACGCTATTCGGATGAACGCATCATGCGCCGTGCGAACGGTGAACTGTTCTGGTGCCATGTGACCGGACGGGCGTTGGATGCGGCCCAGCCGCTGGGTGCGGGGATCTGGACGTTTGAAGATGTGTCGGAGCAGCGGCCGGTTTCGGCTGCACTCACCCCGCGCGAGCGGGAGATTGCGGCTTTGCTGGTGGAGGGAAAGACCAGCAAGATGATTGCGCGCGATGCGGGGCTTTCGCCAAGGACGGTGGAGATGCATAGGGCTAGCTTGATGCGCAAGTTTGGGGCGGCTACGGCGACGGAGCTTGTTCATAAGCTGGCTGGGGGGCGCTGAAAACCGGTAAACCTGGGTCTGACCCGCAGGGTCAGACCCGTCTGCGCTGCGGCGGCTGGTGCTGGTTGTGTGCTTTTGATCTTTTCAATAAGTCAAAAGCCCAGACCCTGCGGGTCTGACCCAGGTTTACCGGTTTTAGCCCGCCATCATCCCATCATCAGCAGAAATGATCGCGCCATTGATAAAGTGCGCCTCATCTCCCGCCAACAGCAGCAGCAGCCCATCCAGGTCTTCCGGCTTGCCCGCCCGTTTGCGCGGCAGCATATCGATCAGCCGTTTGCCCTGGTCGCTGGCAAAGTAATCTTCGTTAATCTCGGTCTCGATGTAGCCAGGGCAGATCGCATTGGTGTTAATCCCGTACTTGCCCCACTCCACCGCCATGGCCTTGGTCATCTGCACCACGCCCGCCTTGCTCATGCAGTACACCCCGATCTGCGGCAGCACGCGCAGCCCGGCTACTGAGGCAATATTGATGATGCGGTGCTGCTTGCGTGGATCGCCCTTGGCGCGCGCGATCATGCGCTTGGCCGTTTCCTGCGCCACGAAAAAAGCGCCGCGCAGGTTGCAGTCCATAACAAAATCATAATCCTCCGGCGACACATCGAGCAGGCGTTGCGTCATTGATACACCGGAATTATTCACCAGGATGTCGATCGGCCCAGCTTCCGTTTCAGCATGGGCAATCGCGGATTTGATGCTCGCATAGTCGGTCACGTCCAGCGTGACTACATGGGCAGCGCCACCATCGGCTTCGATCTCAGCACGCAGTTCTTTCAGGCGTTCGATACGGCGCGAGGCCAGCACCACTTGGCAACCTGCCTTCGCCAGCACCTTGGCGAAACGCGCGCCGAGCCCGCTGGAGGCGCCTGTGATCAGGGCGATTTTGCCCTCAAAATTTACTTCGATCCCCACCGGCTACTCCTTTTGATTCCGTTCCGACATGATGACACAAAAAACCTCCTTATTAGATTGCCACGTCTAATATTAGCCCTCACAATGGCGCCACCGTTGCAATACCAAGGAAAAAAGAGCACACTCGTTCTATTTCCAGCACCGAATTTTCCATCATTCTTATAAAAACACTATGAGCAACCTTGTAGAACAGTACGGCCCACGCGAGGCAATGGAGTACGACGTTGTGATCGTTGGCGGCGGCCCTGCTGGCCTGGCGGCAGCGATCAAGATCAAACAGCTGAATGCGGATACCTCCGTGGTCGTGCTGGAAAAAGGCGGCGAACTCGGCGCGCACATCCTGTCCGGCGCCGTGATGGACCCGAAAGCCCTGACCGAGCTGATTCCTGACTGGAAAGAGCTGGGCGCTCCGCTGAACACCCCGGTCACCGAAGACCGCGTGCTGTTCCTGACCGAGACCAAGGCTTTCAAGACCCCGAACTTCATGCTGCCGAAGTGCTTCGAGAACCACGGCAACTACGTTATCTCCCTGGGCAATGTGGTGCGCTGGCTGGGCCAGCAGGCTGAAGCCCTGGGCGTGGAAATCTTCCCAGGCTTTACCGGCGCCGAAATCCTGTACAACGACGATGGCTCGGTCAAGGGCGTTGCAACCGGCAATATGGGCGTGAAGCGCGATGGCGAACCAGGCCCCGACTTCCAGCTCGGCATGGAGTTGCACGGCAAGTACACCCTGTTCGCTGAAGGTGCCCGTGGCCACCTGGGCAAGCAGCTGATGGCCAAATACGACCTGAACAAGGGCAAGGATCCCCAATCCTACGGCATCGGCATCAAGGAACTGTGGGAAATCGATCCGGCCAAGCACAAGCCGGGCCTGGTGATTCACACCACCGGCTGGCCGCTGGACACCAAGACCTACGGCGGCTCTTTCCTCTACCACCTGGAGAACAACCAGGTTGTGGTCGGCTATGTAGTCGGCCTCGATTACGAGAACCCCTACCTGTCGCCATACGAAGAATTCCAGCGCTACAAGACCCACCCGGAAATCCGTACTTTCTTCGAAGGCGCCAAGCGTATTTCCTACGGCGCGCGCGCGATCACTGCCGGCGGCCTGCAATCGCTGCCGAAGCTGGTGTTCCCAGGCGGTGCGCTGATCGGCTGCGACGCTGGTTTCCTGAACATGAGCCGCATCAAGGGCTCGCACGCTGCAATCAAGTCCGGCATGCTGGCAGCTGAAGCCGTGGTGGCAGCACTGGGCGCCGGCCGCTCCGCCGACGAACTGGCAGCCTACCCGACCGCGTTCGAACAGTCCTGGCTGCACGAAGAGCTGCACGTGGCACGGAACGTCAAGCCATGGCTGAAGAAAGGCCTGTACGTAGGTTCCGTCATGACCTGGGTCGACCAGGTTGTCATGCGTGGCAAGGCCCCGTTTACCCTGCACCACTCGACGCCGGACCACGCCTGCCTGCGCCCAGCTTCGGAATTCACCCCGATCACTTATCCCAAGCCGGACGGCAAGCTGACCTTCGACCGCCTGTCGTCGGTGTTCATCTCGAATACCAACCACGCCGAAGACCAGCCAATCCACCTGACGCTGAAAGACAATTCGGTGCCGGTGAACGTCAACCTTGCCAAGTTTGCAGGTCCGGAATCGCGCTACTGCCCGGCCGGTGTGTACGAGTTCGTCAAGACTGACGAAGGCCAGGACCGCCTGCAGATCAATGCGCAGAATTGCGTTCATTGCAAGACTTGCGATATCAAGGACCCGACCCAGAACATTGTCTGGATCACGCCAGAGGGCGGCGGCGGTCCGAACTATCCAAACATGTAAGATCAAAGGGGGCTTCGGCTCCCTTTTTTCATGGTCACCCTGGCAAGCCCCAAAAAAAATCAAAAAAATTTCCACTCGGCATTTAATGCTCCCGGCGCGGCGGTCGTCTTGTACTTCTGAGAGCGCAGAAAAAGACCCGCTGCTCGATTTGAACCAACCACCCAGGAGTTATCATGCTGAGCCTTCACACCAACGCAGCGGCCCTGTCCGCACAAAACTCGATCACCCGCACTCAGAACACCCTGTCGACCTCGATGACCCGCCTGAGCACCGGCTTCCGCATCAACTCGGCAATGGACGACGCTGCAGGCCTGCAGATCGCAACCCGTCTGAAAGTTCAGACCAGCGGCATGAACGTCGCAATGCGCAACACCCAGAACTCCATCTCGCTGCTGCAAACCGCTGAAGGCGCGCTGGACGAAGTGACCTCGATCCTGAACCGCATGAAAGACCTGGCAACCCAGGCAGCCGACGGTTCCTCGACCGCCAACGACAAGACCGCAATGCAGAGCGAGTTCAACTCCCTGACCAGCGAACTGTCGAACATCATGACCAACACCAAGTTCGGCGGTACCGCACTGCTGACCAAAACCACCGGTAAGCTGGCTGCAGCCGCTGGTGTTGACTTCCAGATCGGTGCTGACTCCGCTGAGAAGCTGAACGCCAAGTTCGACACCGCCCTGACCAACATCGACACCGCCCTGGAAGCCGTATCGGCTGACTACGACGGCGCAACCGGCGCAGCAGCTGGCGGTGCTACCACCGAACTGACCGCATCCGCCAATGCCACCATCAACGTCGTTGCTACCGCGATCGACAAAGTGTCGGCCCTGCGTTCCGACCTGGGCGCCGTGTCGAACCGTCTGGACCACGTCTACAACAACCTGGCCAACATCTCGACCAACACCAAGAACGCAACCGGCCGCATCATGGACGTAGACTTCGCTTCCGAATCCGCGAAGATGACCTCCTCGCAGATGCTGCTGCAAGCTGGCACCGCAATGCTGAAGCAGTCCAACAGCCAGTCCTCCCTGGTTCTGTCCCTGCTGCAGTAATTCCGCAGGTGGCCTGAAAAAGCCAACCGTACGCGGTTGGCTTTTTTTATATCGCCGTATTACTATCAGTTTGTATGGCAATCGATCGCGTCACTCCTTCCAATCCGAGCCTGAGCATTCACGACCGCCAGGTCCGGGAAAATCCCGGCCAGGTCAATGCCCAGCCGGTCCCGCCGGTTGCCCAGCCGCCGGGCGATACGCCCGAGTTCGCGCTGCAGGGTGGCTTGCCTGCCTCCGTCGGTGCGCTGATCGAGGCGATGGAAGGTGCACAGCAAGGCCAGGCAGCGCGCAGCACGGCTGGCGCCGGCGCCACCATCGGCGCCCTGCTGTCGCAGGAAGCGCTGTCGATGCAGCCTAACCAGTTGTTCCCCTTGCGCCAGATGGTCTGGCATACCCCCGATACCAATTTGCTGGCCGCGTCCTGGCAAGTGATGGTGCGCACGTATAGCGAGCAGCGCGCCGCGCTGCAGCAGCAAAATGAAGGCCGCCATGTTCCTTCCAGCCTGTTCATGGCCGACCCGCCACCGCCCGTGTTGCGGGATGGGCGTCCTCACCCGGGCCTGGTATCCGAGCTGGATGCCTGGCGTTTCGCTGTCTATGCCTGGGGCGCCGAGAAACTGACGCTGCGCGTGGTGGCGCGCGATCCGGGCCAGGACGAAGGGGCGCCGGAACAGCGCCGACGCAGGCCGCGTGTCGCGCTGCGCCTGGAATTGAACCTGCCCGACATTGGCAAGGTGGTGGTGCAGATGGAACCTAACGAACTTGGCGTCGTGCTGGAAATCGGCGCCGCCAGCAATGAAGCGATGCAGCAGATGCGCGAACTATTGCCGCGCATCGCCACCATCATCGGCCAGTGCGGCCTGCAGATCGTGCGTGCGCGCCTGATGCGCGAGCTGACGCCGGTCAACCATCTGGAAAATGATCCCTCGCGCACCCAGGTGGCGCTGCTGACCGCTTCCCTGTTCAAGGCGATGGCGGAGGTTGCCGTGTTCCTGTCGCAGCCACGCTTGCCGGAACAAGCGCTGTCGGCCTAGTCCAGTATCCCGGCTGCGAATAAACCTCCTTCAATTCGTCGATGAAGAAGCGTATCTTCGCCGGCAGATGCCTTTGCTGCAGGTAGACGGCCATGATGTCGTAATCCGGCAGCGCAAAATCATCCAGCACCGTAATCAGGCTGCCTTCAGCAAGCTGCGCCTGGATCTCCCACGTTGAACGCCACGCCAGTCCCAGGCTTTCGCACGCCCAGCGGTGCAGCAGTTCGCCATCATTGCAGTCCAGGTTGCCCTGAACCCTTACCGTTACCGGCTTGCCGCCTTGCTGGAAATACCAGCCGCGCTGCTGGCCGCCTTGAAGGTTGAAGGCCAGGCAGTTGTGCTGCGCCAGGTCGTCCAGCGTGCGCGGAATGCCGTGCCGTGCGAAGTAATCCGGTGTGCCGCATACAACACGGCGGTTCTTCGCGAGGCGCACCGCCACGAAACTCGGGTCGATCACGCCGCCGATGCGGATGCCCAGGTCATAGCCTTCGCGCACCAGGTCGATCACCTGGTCCGTCAGGTTGAACGAGATCTGCACGTCCGGATTGGCGGCCAAAAAAGCCGGTGCGTGCGGCGCAACATGCTGGCGTCCAAACGAGGCCGGCGCGGACACGATCAGGTGGCCCGTCGCCTTGTGCCGGCCTTCCGAAATATTGCGCTCGGCGATGTCCAGCCCAGAGAGAAGTTTGCGGCAATCTTCGAGGAAGACGTTGCCCTGCTCCGTCAGCGTCAGATGGCGTGTGGTGCGGTGCATCAGTTTTACGCCCAAACGCTTTTCGAGTGCGTCGATCCGGCGCCCCAGCATCACCGGCGTGATGTTCTGTTCCAGCGCGGCGCGCGCCAGGCTGCCCTTCTCGACCACGGCCACGAAGGCCTCAATTTGCTTCAGCTTGTCCATGGCTTTGATTATTCCATACTCAGAGTATCGAATGAAACGATTTTTTGTCGTCTTATCAGGGGAACTCATCGCCTATAGCATACAAAACATCAACAACAGACTTTGCATGCATATCAGGAGATCACCATGGCAAAAATGACGGCGGCCGAAGCGGCTGTCCACGTACTGCAGAAGGAAGGCATTTCGGTTGCATTCGGTGTACCGGGCGCCGCCATCAATCCGCTGTACGCTGCACTGAAAAAGAACGGCAAGATCAAGCACATCCTGGGCCGCCACGTCGAAGGCGCGTCGCACATGGCGGAAGGCTACACCCGCGCCGCCCCCGGCAATATCGGCGTCTGCATCGGCACCTCCGGTCCGGCCGGCACCGACATGATTACCGGCCTGTACTCGGCGCAAGCGGACTCGATCCCCATCCTGTGCATCACCGGCCAGGCGCCGCGCGCCCGCCTGCACAAGGAAGATTTCCAGGCCGTGGACATCTCGTCCATCGCCAAACCGGTCACCAAGATGGCGACCACGGTCCTGGAGCCGGCCCAGGTGCCGCGCGTGTTCCAGCAAGCCTTCCACCTGATGCGTTCCGGCCGTCCGGGTCCAGTGCTGATCGACTTGCCGTTCGACGTGATGATGGCGCAGATCGAATTCGATCCTGAGACCTACACCCCGCTGGATGCATTCAAGCCGCGCGCCTCGCGCGCCCAGGTCGAGAAAGCGCTGGAGATGATGAACGAGGCCGAGCACCCGCTCATTACCGCCGGCGGCGGCATCATCAACGCCAACGCTTCCGCCCTGCTGCAGGAATTTGCCGAAATCGTCAACGTGCCGGTGATCCCGACCCTGATGGGCTGGGGCACCATTCCCGACGACCACCCGCTGATGGCGGGCATGGCAGGCCTGCAAACGAGCCACCGTTACGGCAACGCCACCGTGCTGGCCTCCGACTTCATCATCGGCATCGGCAACCGCTGGGCCAACCGCCATACGGGCTCTGTCGACGTGTTCACCGAAGGGCGCACCTTCGTGCACGTGGATATCGAACCAACCCAGATCGGCCGCGTGTTCGGCCCGGACCTGGGCATCGTGTCCGACGCCGGCTACGCGCTGGAACTGTTTGTCGAAGTGGCCAGGGAATGGAAGGCCGCCGGCAAGCTGCGCGACCGCACCGGCTGGGTAGCCCAATGCCAGCACCGCAAGCGCACCATGCTGCGCCGTACCGACTACGACAACGTGCCGGTCAAGCCGCTGCGCGTGTACGAGGAAATGAACAAGTACTTCGGCCGCAATACCCGCTACGTATCGGCCATCGGCCTGTCGCAGATCGCCGCCGCGCAGTTCCTGCACGTCTACCAGCCGCGCAACTGGATCAACTGCGGCCAGGCAGGCCCGCTGGGCTGGACCATTCCTGCCGCGCTCGGCGTGCGTGCCGCCGACCCGAGCACCGACATCGTGGCGATTTCGGGCGACTACGACTTCCAGTTCCTGATCGAAGAACTGGCCGTGGGCGCGCAATTCAAGCTGCCTTACATCCACGTGCTGGTGAATAACTCCTACCTGGGCCTGATCCGCCAGTCGCAACGCGGTTTCGACATGGACTTCTGCGTGCAGCTGTCCTTCGAAAACGTGAACGCCCCGGAACTGAACGGCTACGGCGTGGACCACGTGGCCGTGGTCGAAGGCCTGGGTTGCAAGGCGATCCGCGTGCACAAGCCGGACGACATCATCCGGGCCTTCGAGCAAGCCCGCGAACTGATGGCCAAGCACAGCGTGCCGGTCGTGGTGGAAGTGATCCTGGAGCGCGTGACCAATATCGCCATGGGCACCGAGATCAACGCCATCAACGAATTCAACGACATCATCGATGCCGCATAAGAGGAACTGCAATGCCAAAATTCGCTGCCAACCTGACCATGCTGTTCAACGAGCAGCCTTTCCTGGAACGCTTCGGCGCTGCTGCGCGCAACGGCTTCAAGGGTGTCGAGTTCCTGTTCCCTTACGAATTCGAACCGCAACAAGTGCACGAGCAACTGGAACAGCACAAGCTGGAAATGGTGCTGCACAACCTCCCAGCCGGCAACTGGGCCGGAGGTGAGCGCGGCATCGCCTGCCACCCGAACCGCATCCCGGAATTCGAACAAGGCGTGGAAACTGCCCTCGCCTACGCCAGCGTGCTTGGCACCCAGCGCATCAACTGCCTGGTCGGCATCAAGCCGGAAGGAGTTGCCGATGCCGACGCCTGCGCCACCTTGGTCAGCAACCTGAAGTTCGCTGCCACAGCGCTGAAAAAGGCCGGCATCCCGCTGCTGATCGAGCCAATCAACACCTTCGATATTCCTGGCTTCTTCCTGTCGGGAACGAGGCAAGGGGTGGACCTGATTGAATCGGTGGGTTCGGATAACCTGTTCCTGCAGTACGACATCTACCACATGCAACGCATGGAGGGCGAACTGGCCAACACCATCAAGAACCACCTGTCGGTGATCAGGCACATCCAGCTTGCCGACAATCCGGGCCGCTTCGAACCGGGAACCGGCGAGATTAATTACCGCTACCTGCTCAACTTCCTCGACGAGATTGGCTACGAGGGCTGGGTGGGCTGCGAATACAAACCAAAAGCCGGCACGGAAGCTGGCCTTGGCTGGCGCGCTGAACTGTCCGCTTAAATAAAACCCAGAGGAGAAAGCAACATGCAAAAACTTGGATTCATCGGTCTCGGCATCATGGGCGGCCCAATGGCCGGCCACCTGCAAGCAGCAGGCCACAAACTCTACCTGCACGACGTGAAGAACCCGCCGGCCAACCTGGTCGAAAACGGCGCTACCGTGTGCACCTCGGCGATGGAAGTAGCCAAGCGCGCCGACATCATCTTCCTGATGGTGCCGGACACCCCGCAGGTGGAAGAAGTCCTGTTCTCGGAAAACGGCATCGCCGCTGGCCTTTCCGCCGGCAAGATCGTGGTCGACATGAGCTCCATCTCGCCGATCGCCACCAAGGAATTCGCCAAGAAGATCAACAAGAAGAGCTGCGCTTACCTGGATGCCCCGGTATCCGGCGGCGAAGTAGGTGCCAAGGCAGCTTCGCTGACCATCATGGTCGGCGGACCGCAGGAAGCCTTCGACACCGTCAAGCCGCTGTTCGAGCTGATGGGCAAGAACATCACCCTCGTGGGCGGCAACGGCGACGGCCAGACGACCAAGGTCGCCAACCAGATCATCGTGGCGCTGAACATCCAGGCAGTGGCAGAAGCGCTACTGTTTGCATCCAAGGCCGGCGCCGATCCTGCGAAGGTGCGGGAAGCGCTGATGGGCGGCTTCGCTTCCTCGCGCATCCTGGAAGTGCACGGCGAACGCATGGTCAAGCGAACCTTCAACCCTGGCTTCCGCATCGCGCTGCACCAGAAGGACCTGAACCTGGCCCTGCAAGGCGCCAAGGCATTGGGCGTGTCGCTGCCGAACACCTCGGCCACCCAGGAACTGATGAACGCCTGCGCTGCCAATGGTTTGTCCGGCCTCGACCACTCCGCGCTGTGCCAGGCGATCGAACTGATGTCCAACCACCGCATTTCGCAGGCTTGATATGACGTCCACTCCAGCCCCACGCGAGCTTTTGCTCGACCTGTACGACGCCGCCATCGGCGCCGTCCACCCGCGCAACCTGGTGCAGGACTACCTGCCGCAGCCGCCCACCAATGGCCGCACCCTCGTGATCGGTGCCGGCAAAGGCGCCGCGGCGATGGCGCAGGCCGTAGAGCGCAGCTGGCAGGGGCCGCTGTCGGGGCTGGTAGTGACGCGCTACGGCCACAGTGCCGACACCCAGCATATCGAAGTGGTGGAAGCGTCGCATCCAGTGCCCGACGATGCGGGCCAGAAGGCTGCCGCGCGCATGCTGGAAATGGTGCAGGGACTGACGGAAGACGACCTGGTGCTGTGCCTGATTTCCGGCGGCGGCTCGGCCTTGCTGGCGCTCCCAGCTGAAGGGATTTCACTGGCGGAAAAGCAGGCGCTGAACAAGGCGCTGCTGAAAAGCGGTGCCACCATCGGCGAGATGAACTGCGTGCGCAAGCACCTGTCGGCCATCAAGGGCGGTCGCCTGGCGCTGGCCTGCGGCAAAGCGCGCGTGGTCACGCTGCTGATCTCCGACGTGCCGGGCGACGATCCGCGGGTGATTGCCAGCGGCCCCACCCTGCCTGACGCCACTACCAGCTCCGAAGCACTGGCAATCCTGTGCAAGTACCGGATCGACATCCCGAAAAGCGTTCTGGCGCACCTGCAATCGGCGGCGAGCGAAACGCCGAAGCCTGGCGACGTCCGCTTTGAAGGCCACAGCCACCATGTCATCGCCACCGCCCAGCATGCGCTTGAAGCTGCCGCAGCGCGGGCGCGCGAGGCTGGCCTGACACCGTACATCCTGTCCGACGGCATTGAAGGCGAGGCACGCGACATTGGGCTGATGCATGCAGCGCTGGCGCGCCAGGTGCTGACGCGCGGCCAGCCGTTCCAGCGCCCTTGCGTGATCCTTTCCGGCGGCGAAACTACCGTCACCGTGCGCGGCAACGGGCGTGGCGGCCGCAACGTCGAGTTCCTGCTCAGCTTCGCGCTGGCAATGGAGGGCGCAGCGGGCGTGCATGCCATTGCCTGCGACACTGACGGCATCGACGGATCAGAGGACAATGCCGGTGCGGTCTACGCTCCGGACTCGCTGGCGCGCGCCGACGCGAAAGGCGTGAGCGGCAAGCACCTGCTGGCCAACAACGACGCCTACAGCTTCTTCAGCACACTGGACGACCTGGTGGTCAGCGGCTCGACCCGCACCAACGTGAACGACTTCCGCGCCATCCTGATTCTTTGAATCATCAAGAATAGAGAGAGACACCAATATGCGTCGCGAACGCAAAGCAAAAATAGTAGCAACCCTCGGTCCCGCAAGCAGCAATTACGCCACGATCAAGGCGCTGTTCGAAGCGGGAGCCGACGTATTCCGCTTCAACTTCAGCCACGGCAGCCATGCCGACCACCAGGCGCGCTACGGCATCGTGCGGGCCATCGAAAAAGAGCTGGGCCGTCCGATTGCCATCCTGGCTGACCTGCAAGGCCCAAAGCTGCGTATCGGCCAGCTCGAAGGCGGCAAAGTAACCCTGAACGCAGGCGCGGAATTCCAGCTTGACCAGGCGCCGGCGCCTGGCAGCGCTTCGCGCGTCTGCCTGCCGCACCCGGAGCTGTTCGCAGCCGTCAGTGCCGGCCAGTCATTGCTGCTGGACGATGGCCGCATCCGTCTCGAAGTGCTGGCCAGCGATGCCGGCACCATCCGCACCCGAGTCGTGAACGGCGGGGTGCTGTCCGACCGCAAGGGCGTGAACGTGCCGGATGCCGTCCTGCCAATTCCGGCACTGACAGTGAAGGACAAGGCAGACCTGGAATTCGCGCTCGGGCTGGGCGTAGATTGGATCGCCCTGTCGTTCGTGCAGTTACCGGAGGATGTCGCGCAGGCCAAAGAGCTGGTGAAAGGCCGTGCCGGCGTGCTGTCCAAGCTGGAAAAGCCGGCGGCTTTGGACCGGCTGGAAGAAATTGTCGGCGTGTCGGACGCCATCATGGTAGCTCGTGGCGACCTCGGTGTCGAATTGCCGCCGGAGCGCGTGCCGGGTGTGCAGAAACGCATTGTGCGCCTGTGCCGCAAGCACGGCAAGCCGGTCGTCGTCGCCACGCAGATGCTGGAATCCATGGTCAGCGCACCGGTCCCGACCCGCGCAGAAGCTTCCGACGTCGCCAACGCAGTATACGAAGGCGCCGACGCCGTGATGCTCTCAGCCGAATCAGCCAGCGGCGCTTACCCAGTGCAGGCGGTGTCGATCATGGACCGCATTATTTCGGAAGTTGAGCGCGATCCGCTGTACCCGGCCATGATCGAGGCCCAGCACCAGGCCCCGCTGCCAAACAAGGGCGATGCCATCAGCGCAGCCATGCGCGACGCGGCACGCATCATGGGCGCAAAGGCCATGGTGGCATACACAACTTCCGGCCATAGCAGCCTGCGCACTGCGCGCGAGCGTCCGATGGCACCGATCGTCAGCATCACGCCGAAGCCGGAGACTGCGCGCCGCCTGGCGCTGGCCTGGGGCGTGCACAGCACCGTAAGCCAGGATGTGAACAGTGTTGATGAAATGGTGGCGGCGGCGTGCCGTACCGCGCTGCGTGAGGGATTCGTCAAGGCAGGCGACCAGATCGCCATTGCTGCGGGTACCCCATTCGGACAGCCGGGTAGCACCAACCTTCTGCGCCTGGCCGAGATATGGCCGCAATGAGCAGTCCCTAAGTACAGACTTTCTCTTTTAACGCCGGTCCTCCAACCGGCGTCTTTTTTTATTCCCCGCGCTGATGCACCTGGACACCTGCCGCATAGGTGGCGGCAATTGCGCGATCGTCCCCCAGCAAGGCCAGTGCGAACAACAGTTCTTCCAGGCTGTCGCATCGGGTTGTGCGGCGTTCCAGCAGCGGCGTTGCCTTTGGATCGACCACGATGAAGTCAGCCTCGGTGCCGGCCACGAAATTGCCCACCGTGCCTTCAAGCTGCATGCTGCGCGCACCGCCCAGCGTCGCCATGTAAAACATGCGCAATGCCGGCAGGTAGGTGCCGCCCATGCGCGCCACCTTGTAGGTTTCGTTCATAGTTTGCAGCATGGAGAACGAGGTACCACCGCCGACGTCGGTAGCCAGCGACAGCGCCACATGCTGGCGGTCGGCGGCTGCAAAGTCGAACAGCCCACTGCCCAGGAACAGGTTGGATGTCGCGCACATCGACACGGCCGCGCCGGTGGCAGCCATGCGCGCGCGGTCTTCGTCATTGAGCCAGATGCAATGGGCGTACATGGAGCGCTCGCGCAGCAGGCCGTACTTATCGTACACGTCCAGGTAGCTGCGCGCATCCGGGAACAGCGACTTGACCCATGCCACTTCGTCCGTGTTTTCGGCCACGTGCGTCTGAACATAAGTGTCCGGATAGGCGCGCGCCAGTTCGCCGCACATCTGCATCTGGTCTTCAGTCGAAGTCGGCGCAAAACGCGGCGTGAGGGCGTACATATTGCGGCCCTTGTTGTGCCAGCGGTGAATCAGCTCCTCGCTCTCGCGCGCACCGGTTTCCGCCGTATCCTGCAGGAAGCCGGGGCAATGGCGGTCCATCATCACCTTGCCGGCCGCCATGCGCAAGTTGCGCGCTTCCGCGGCACCAAAGAAAGCATCCACCGATTCCGGATGCACGGTGCAGTACACCATGGCCGTGGTGGTGCCGCAGCGTAGCAGCTCCTTGACGAAGAAGTCGGCAACCTCCCCCGCGTGTGCCGGATCCTTGAACTGGCGCTCGGTGGGAAAAGTGTAGGTGTCCAGCCAGGGAAGCAAGCCGGGCGCCGGCGAGGCAATCATGTCCGTCTGCGGATAGTGGATGTGGGTGTCGATAAAGCCGGGCATGATGATCTTGCCGCGGTAGTCGCGCACCTGGAGGTCCGGCGGCAAGGTATCTTTCAACTGCGCGAAGTCGCCAGCCGCTTGCACGCGGCCGTCGTTAATCACCAGCAGGCCATCTTCGTGCCACGCCTGTGCGCCGGGATGGAAGGCCGGATCCGCCGTGAAATGGAGGATGCTGGCTCGGAAAGCTTTCAAAGTATTCATCACGCCTTCCTAACTGCCACGGTAAGTCGAATAGGCCCACGGCGACACCACGATTGGCACGTGATAGTTCGCGTTGGCGTCGCCAATGCCAAAAGCGATGATTACCTCGTCGACGAAGCGCGGCTCCGGCAGCGCCACGCCTTGCGCGGCAAAGTAGTCGCCTGCCGCAAAAACCAGCTCGTATTTTCCCGCCACGACCTCGCCGCCGGACAGCAAGGGTGTTTCGCAACGCCCATCCTGGTTCGTGGTGTCGGTCTTCAACAACACTTTGGTGTTGCCTTCAACGCGGAAAAGCTTCACTTTTACGCCCGCACCGGGTTTGCCCTGGGTGATATCCAGGACGTGTGTACTCAGTTTGCCCATATGGTCTCCTCTTGTGAATGAAGAAAATCATATACGGCAGGCCAGTGCGATATATACACGGCGGTGAATATCAATCATGACCTGCACGGACATAATCGGGACTCCATATCAAAAAATACAGGAGACACCATGCAGCAAGCATTACGCGTAGCGGCAGCCGGCACCATCGCTGTCCTGGCCCTCGCCATGGGCGCACAGCAAGCCAACGCCGCCGACTGGAGCGACACCTCCATTGGCTACCGCTACGGCAGCAAATTCGCAGAGCCGTACAACCCGAACGACATCAACAAGCAGATCCTGAGCTGGACCTATGCCGACGGTTACAGGTACGGCACCAACTACATGAACCTGGACTTCCTGCGCTCGGACGCGAAGGACAACAACGCCCACGAAGCCTACCTGCTGTACCGCCATACCCTGGACCTGGGTAAAGCAAGCGGCAAGGACTTCAAATTCGGCCCGGTACGCGGCGTGGGTATCACCGCAGGCTTCGACTGGAACACTAAGAACGATGACAGCTACAACTCGCGCAAGCGCATGATCGTGGCTGGTCCTACCCTGATGCTGGACGTGCCGGGCTTCCTGAATGTGAGCCTGCTTGGCATGTGGGAGAGCAACCAGCCGCTGGGCATCGCCAAGCGCTACAAGTACGACACGCACGCCATGCTGAACGCCGCCTGGGGCATCCCGCTCGGTTCCGGCTTCAGTTTCGAGGGCTACGCCAACTGGATCGGCAGCAAGGGCAAGGACGAATTCGGCGGCCAGACATCGCCGGAGGTGAACATCGACGCGCAGGTGATGTATGACTTGAGTGGCCACGCGGGCGCCAAGCCGAACACCTTCAAAGTCGGCCTGGAATACCAATACTGGCGCAACAAATTTGGTAATCCGCATAATATCCCGGGCAGCACGGCAAAAACCCCGATGGTCCGCGCCGAGTATCATTTCTGACAATCCTGACCCGCAGCGGCATGCCGGATAGCACCGGAAAAAGTAGTTCAGATAAAAATCCTATAACGGAGACACCATGAACAACCTGCTATACCAAGTGGACGATCGTCCACCACCAATCACCACCGCCCTGCTGGCAGCCCAGCACATGCTGGCAGCCCTGGGCGGCATCATCGCCGTCCCCCTGGTGGTCGGCGCCGTCCTCAACCTTCCGGCCGACCAGGTCGTCGCCCTGGTCAACGCTGCCTTGCTGGGCTCCGGCATCGTCACTACCATCCAATGCATTGGCGTCGGCCGCGTCGGCATCCGCCTGCCTTGCGTGATGGGCACCAGCTTTGCCTTCGTCGGCGCCGCCATCAGCGTCGGTCTCGAACATGGCGTGCCTGGCATACTTGGGTCATCGCTTGCCGGCTCGGCAATCATGATCCTCGGCAGCTTCTTCATGCCACAGATCCGCAAGCTTTTCCCACACCAGGTAACTGCGGTCGTCGTCACCATGATCGGCTTGTCGCTGGTACCAGTTGCTGTCGACTGGGCCGCTGGCGGCAAGAACGCCGGCGCGAACTATGGCGATCCGACCAACCTTGGCATCGCTCTGTTCGTGCTGGCCACCGTGATCGCACTGGTCCAATTCGGCAAAGGCATTATTTCCGCAGCCGCCGTGGTGATCGGCATCGCAATCGGCTATGCCGTGTGCCTGGGCCTCGGCCTGGTGAACTTCACAGCCGTCCAGAAGGCCGCAGTCTTCGCCGTGCCGCAGCCGCTGTACTTCGGCATGACTTTCCCGCTTAGCGGCATCCTGGCCATGGCGCTGGCCTATGTGGTGACCATCGTAGAGACGACAGGCACTTTCATGGCCCTCGGCTCTGCGACCAACACGAAAATGAAAGGCAAGCTGCTGTGCCGCGGCGTGCTGTGCGATGGCCTGGGCTCTGCCTTCGTTTCGGTACTGGGCGCGCCGCCGGTGTCGACCTTCGCCCAAAACGTGGGCGTAATCTCCTTGACCGGCGTGGCAAGCCGCTATGTCGTTGCGCTGACTGGCGTGTTCCTGGCCGCAGCCGGCCTGTTCCCGGTGCTCGGCGCGATCGTCGTGACGATCCCGCAGCCCGTGCTGGGCGGCGCTGGCCTGATGATGTTCGCGATGATCATCGCTGCCGGCGTGCAGATGCTGTCCAACGTCGAACACGATAAGCGTACCGGCTTGCTGATCGCGGTGTCAGTGGGCTGCGGCTTGGCCGTATCGGTCCGTCCGGAGCTGCTTTCCAAGCTGCCGTCCTTCGTGCACGAGATCTTCGGCTCCGGCATCTCCACCGCCGCCATCGTGGCCGTGATACTGAACCTGGTCCTGCCTGACCGTCCGGTTGCAGAACATGACGAAGACGAAGAAGATGATGTCCCGCAGCCGATGCTGATTCCCAAAGTCGGCTAAACTCTCCCGGTCCTGCACCGCAAGTGGCAGGACCGACTCTTTCCCTGACATTGTTTCCGCATTGCCCCGCGCATTGTTTCCGCAGTGTTTAATCATTTTGAGAAGAACCTGAATGAGCAAAACTCTCCTGATCAAGAACGCGCGCGTGGTCGTCACGATGGATGAACAGCGCCGCGAAATCGACAACGGCGCCATCTACGTGCGCGGCAATGTAATCGAACAGGTCGGCCCTACGTCCGAGCTGCCGCAATCGGCGGACGAAGTGATCGATGCAACTGGCCACGCGGTGATTCCAGGCTTGGTCAACACCCACCACCACATGTACCAGAGCCTGACACGCGTGATTCCCACTGCGCAAAATGGCGAACTATTCAACTGGCTGACCAACCTGTATCCAATCTGGGCAAACCTGGACAGCGGGATGGTGCATGTATCGACCCTGACCGCGATGTCGGAGCTGATCCTGTCCGGCTGTACCACCAGCAGTGACCACCTGTACATCTATCCGAATGACTGCAGACTTGATGACAGCATCGAAGCCGCGGCGAAAATCGGGATGCGTTTCCACGCTGCGCGTGGCTCGATGAGCGTTGGCCAGTCAAAAGGTGGCTTGCCGCCCGACTGCGTGGTTGAAGATGAAAAGGCGATCCTGCGCGACACCCAGCGCCTGATCGAAACCTATCACGACGACGAGCGCCACGCCATGCAGCGCATCGTCGTGGCGCCCTGCTCTCCGTTCTCGGTTTCTCGCGACTTGATGAAAGAAGCCGCCGCACTGGCACGCAGCCATGGTGTCTCGCTCCACACTCACCTCGCCGAGAACGTCAACGACATCGCCTACAGCCGCGAAAAATTCAACATGACGCCAGCCGAATACGCCGAAGACTGCGGCTGGGTGGGGCATGACGTGTGGCACGCGCACTGCGTGCAGCTCGACGATGACGGCATCTACATGTTCGCGCGCACTGGCACCGGCGTTGCCCACTGCCCTTGCTCGAATATGCGCCTCGCATCCGGCATCGCGCCGATCCGCAAGATGGTCGACGCGGGCGTGCCCGTCGGCCTGGGCGTCGACGGTTCGGCATCTAACGATGGCGCCCACATGCTGGGTGAGGTGCGCCAGGCAATGCTGCTTCAGCGCGTAGGCTTCGGCCCGGACGCGATGACGGCTCGACAGGCGTTGGAACTGGCCACCTTGGGTGGCGCGAAAGTGCTGAACCGCGATGACATCGGCGCCCTGAAACCTGGCATGTCCGCCGACATCGTCATGTTCAAGCTGGACCAGATCGGCTTTGCCGGCGCGCTGCACGACCCGGTTGCCGCGCTGGTGTTCTGCACGCCGGCGAACGTCAACTACAGCATTATCAACGGCAAGGTAGTTGTAAAAGATGGCATCCTGCAGACTATTGACCTGCCGTTGGTTATCGAGCGTCATAATCAACTTGCTGCCAACCTTGCGCTGGCAACCGGCACCAAAAAAGTGGCCTGAAGAGAAGCTGGACTTGTTGTCTTTCGGCGGGCGGCCATATAACATTGGCAACTGCAATCAAGGCCGCCCTCGAAAACAACGTATATGCCAACGGATCACGCTCCAATCCTGCTTAGTTTGATTCGAACAAGCGATGGAATCAACGCCTGGATCAGCGATGTAATAGAGGACGGTCAGGAATACAACGTCGTCCCCCGAAAGCTGAAGGACTTGGCCCACGCCACCTATCCCGGGCGCGCTGAACTTCTGGCAGATTGGGATGCGCTAGGCGAAGCTCATGAAGCCGGCGCTGTGTGGACAGCATTATGGCGCGTGTTCTGGGCAACATTGTCTGAAAACCAGGACACGGCACCCGCCGCGATGCCCCAACAAATCGCCAGACCCGCGAGGCCTCTCGCGACAGCCGCCCATCCGCGCGCCTTCCGGGGGACCAAATTCCAACCTCCCAAGCCAGCCGCTAATGCGCTGGACCTCCATGCGTGGATGAGCGACGACCGCTTGATTGACGGCTTCTTCGCACGCCACGACTTTGCACGCTGGCCAGTGCTGGGGCCTGACGGAAAACCGTGGCCAATCGACAAATTCGCTGGCGGCAGACCGACCGTCGCTGCCTTGCTGGCGATGCGCGGGCAGAGCGTGGACGCAAGCTTCCCCTTGATCTTCAGGCGCCACTTCCTGTGGGCGTTGCGTGACTGCCCCGCCAGCCAACGCATCGCATGGCTCAGGCTCTGGCGAGCGCTTGGCGCCCCATCACAAGCGGCTTTGCTGCCCATTCTCGCGCGGCTGTGCGCCCTGGATGCAGCGGCGCACGAATGGGCTGGGATGGCAATCAGTTTGCTGCCGGCGCGCCAGTCCATTTTCCTTCTGTGCCTTCTCAAGCATCATACGTACCGCCTGCCTGCCAGCCAACTGAGCGGCGAGCAGCTTGACGCATTCAATATGCTCAGCGGCGATGACGATAACTTTGCCGCCTTCCTTGACGTCGCATTCGACAATCTCACACGCGGTGTGAATATCGCCTATACCCTGATCGGTTGCCATTTGCCCGCCAGGGATGGTCGACCGGAGTCATTAACCAGTCACCTGTGTGTCGCTTCTCACGCCGACCACGTTCCAGTCGCTGACATCGAATGAATGTTAGCCGCACTTGGAGAGGATGGTGTGCATTGGGCGCGCAGCGCGTGGGAAAGCTGCGCAACGCAGCCGGGTTTTGCGCGTGTGCTCACGGAGACCCGCTGGGAGTCATTGAGCAGCTGCGTTGCCGATCGCTGGCTGTCGCTATTCCAGGTTACGGAGTGGGACTTCGAAAAACCGGCATCACGTGCGGCGCAATGGAAGGTGCGCCTAGCCATGTTTCCTGAACTTCAGCAGGAGATGCTGAAATTGCCGTCCGACCGGCATTTGCGCTTCGTCGCAATGCAGTTAGACTATGTCGCCGGCTGGGACGATCCGGTGACTTTGCAAACCAGTTGGCCGGTAGTCTTGCCCTTGCAAGTCCGCCTTTGTAGTCCCGTCTATCCGTCAAGAGCAACCGGCAATGGCGCCCTGTCCTCGATGGCCATTTATCTGTGCGATGCCAGATTGCGCTGGCTCGCAGAAATCCCCGATCATTCCTGGCTCGCCATTGAAAAACCCAGTCGCCGTAACAATGACTCCACGCTAATCCGGCGCGGCCTGTATAGCTTGACCGAGTCGTCGCCTGACTTTGCACTGCACGCTTTGGAGCTGGCGCCGAAGCGACTGATGCGGTCAATGTCCTTGCTCGGCTGCCTTGAATACAATTCGCGCCGGCGATTTATGGTCAATGCGCTTCGCACGCCTTGGTTTGACACCGACTGGGAGGCAATGCCTGCGCTGGCATCGTGCGAACGGATGCTGGCGCTTTGCCTTGAATACGGCGTGGACAGTCCGCTGCCGCGCCGCTTGCGGGAGCACCTCGAGGGCAGGTGCAGCTTGAGTGAACAACAAGTTGCTCGCCATTGCTCTGTGACCCTGGCGCGCCTGACTTCCGTCCAGCTCGCGGCGCTCGAAGTCATGGCCTGGCGCCATATCGATGCCCCTTTTAACTTGCACGATCAGTCGACGGCCGCGAATCATGCGGTTCGCCTGCACGCCAGCATTGACGGCGGCAATAAGAAATCCCTGCGGCGTTTTCTGCACGGGTACGCCAACGGCGGCGTCCACACTTACCTGGACCACCCACTGAATAGTGAATGGTATGCACGCCATCCACGCGTTGACGCCACAGTATGGGGCTCCGATACGCTCCATGAATTCACGGACGATGGCGCGATCAGGCTGTCCATCGAAACTGACCCGTTGGAAATCCTGATGTTGGGCAGCTACGTCGGAAGTTGCCTGGGACTTGGCGGCTTATGTGAGTATTCTGCGGTGGCGTGCCTGGTTGACGCAAATAAGCAGGTGGTCTATGCCCGCGATGCTGTCGGTCGCGTCGTTGCCCGGCAATTGCTTGCCATCGACGAACGGGAACGCCTGGTCTGTTTCGAGGTATATCCTCAATCTGCAAACGCGCAAGTACTGCAGGCATTCAGGCGTTTTGATGACGCACTGGCGCACTCCCTCGGGCTTGACGTCTACTGCCAAGTTGACGGTGATTCCTACGAGGTGAAGACCATCCTGGCCATTGAATGGTGGGATGACGGCCAGTGGCGTGAGTTCAACTAAACGTCTTCAAAAGGCGAGTTTCAAATCAGGCGTCCCTGACAGCGTACGCCGAAACACATAGCTGCTTTCTTTTGCGTTCCAGGAAAATGCACTGCCATCATAAGGATCGCGGAGGCCTGCGACGCTCAAGCTTTCCGCGACGTTTTCAAGGCTCACGTTTTGCCCGCGCATTTGCGCGGCTAATAGCGCCAACCTGCGCCCGCCTTCAAGGTCCGCTATCCTGAGGCCATAACCCACGAAGGGCTTCATATCCACCAGGTCGACGAGAATACTTCCGATCGGATTGTAGATCCTGAAACCAGTGATATCTTTCTTCGCGAATTCCTGAGAGGCCAGCAACGCTTTAGCTGCATCCGGAATCGCGGGGTAGTCACGCTCGGACAACTGGGTGACGCTGAGCATGCGCTCGGCTGTGGCATTGACTGTCGCCTGCGGCTTGAGCAGCAGCTTCGCAAGGAGCCTGGACACCAAAGATCCGGATTCGGCCCCATCGTCATTTCCCTCCAGGTAGCTGGCCATCGCAGAAGGAGTCATATACCTTTCTGAGAACGCCCATTCATTTGCCATCACAGTCGCCATCGAACGTTCGCGGACTGACATCGGCACCAGCCAGGCCTCAGGAATGGAACTGATTCCCGCTGCAGGCGGCAAACTGCGCAACACAAGGTTTCCTAACGCGAAATGCTGCTCTATCGCGCTGGTTGCGACAAGCTTGAAAACCAGGCTCGAAGTCTCCGCCAGTGCCATTCGCCAGAACTGCAGGTCACGCTGGAGCAGCTGCTTGCAAGCGACAGCATCGCCATTACTCGCCATCAACCACGCTTTGATGAACATTAAACGCTGTGCCTCGAGCACATGACTTAGCGGTGCAACTGGTGCGCGCACATCGTTTGGCCACACTTCCCTCCAGTGCGTGAACGCGAGGAGGCCTTCATAGCGTGCAATCAGTTTGGCGTCCCGCTGTACCCATGCTTGCAAACGCAAGCGATCATTCTCCATCGCCTCCAGGCAGGATCGGTTATCCCGCTTGCAGATGGCTGCGAATTGCTTGAATTCCGGATTACGCAACTCGGACAGATCCTGTCTCTCACCAGGAGGGTTGGGGAACTGGTAGGGACCGGCAGTGGCCATAAACTTGCGCAACCATTCAACGCGCTCATGACCGGAAGCTAATGCATCCGAATCGTCCGGTGCGTCAAAGCCCAGGATGTAAACATATGCATTATCGCCGTCCGCAACGGACTCCCTGGCTTCAACGATACGCTTCATGGCTTGGGACGCTGCTGACGGGGCCTCGTCCTTGCGGTTTACCACCGCCACGGCCAAAACCAGCGCAGCGACGAGCAGCAGCAAGCCTGCCAGGATTTTCAACAACAATGATTTCAATGGATACTCAACCCCATTAGTTTTACGACCTACGCTCCGTATACTGAAGCACTGGTCTTTGCGTTTTGTACGCGCCGTTGAAGATCGGCGAACCATACCTTTACATTCCACTCGAAGACGTAGACCGGCTCGGGAACCAATCGAATCACCTTGCCGAATGGTGTCGTTTGCGCGAGCGTTATCGTTACCTGGTCCATTCCATCACCGCCGTCCTCAAATTCAACTTTTGCGATTGCCGCCATATTGGCAGAGGCTGTCACATCTCCCAGAACGAAACGAAGCTTGTCTCCATCATCGAAGACCTCAACCAGCAGGTCTTCCGCGTCTAATTTTGAGGCATACGCAGCAACCAGCACCATCAGACCGATGCCCACCAGTGCCGCTGCATTGTTCGGGAACCAGAATGCAGCCAGAATCGCTGATACTGCGCCAAGACGCATCACATGCCAGCGCATACGAATGCCTTGCCGCGTTGGATTGATTGAGATCTTCATGGCCGGCAGCATACCATCTTGCCAACATAAACCTGCTGAGGGGGAGCAAAAAAGAGCAGTGAACGAGCACTAATGAGCATCGAAAGAGCAGATTTCGAAAGCGCAAAAAAAAACGGCCCATTCGAGCCGTTTTCCTTGGAACCGGGTAATCGTCAAGCGAACTCGCCAACCTTTGCGACTACTGCTTCCTGTACCGAACGGCTGGTGACGAAGCGGTGCGCGACCTGGATGTCGTTGTGGAACCAGCGGTCACCCTCCAGGCAGGCCGGGATCTGCTTGCGGATCTCGTCGTAGGCCGCTTGCGTGCCCTCGCCCAGCTTGAAGCCTGGCAGCAGGTGCTCGGTCATGGTCAGGGCCTGTGCGGCGAGCAGCATCTCCACACCCACGATGTATTGGGTGTTCTGCACCACCGTATGCGCCTTGCGCGCGCACCAGGTGGAGTTGGAGATGTGGTCTTCGCTGTTGGCCTTCGATGGGATCGAGTCAACGCTGCCCGGCATCGACAGCGTGCGATTTTCCATCACCAGGGAACTGAGCGAGCATTGCACTACCGGGTAGCCGGTGTTGACGCCGCGCAGGCCGGACATCAGGTTGCGCGGCAAGCCCCACGACAGGGTCGGGTCGATCAGGCGGGCCACGCGGCGTTCGCAAATGCTGCCCAGGTCAGTAATCGCCATGGCCAGCAGGTCCATCGCCTGCGCCAGGTATTGACCGTGGAAGTTGCCACCCGAGATGATCTCGAAGCCGCCGCCATCCTTGCCGAAGATCAGCGGGTTATCGGTGGCCGAGTTGATCTCGTTTTTTACGATGGTGTCAATGTAGTCCAGCGCATCGAACACAGGACCATAGACTTGCGGTGTGCAGCGCAGCGAGTACACGTCCTGGATACGCGGGGTGTAGGGAATGTCGGCGCGGCGCAGTTCATCCGGAAATTGCACGGCGCGGGCTTCATGCGTGGTGCGGGTGGAGCCTTTCAGCAGCTTGCGCACCACGGAAGCGGTCTTGATCTGGCCCGGATGCGGGCGCGCCTGCTGGATGCGCGGGTCGAAGGCCGACATCTCGGCGCGCATGGCTTCCAGCGTCAGGCCGAGCGACAGGCATGCGTCGGTCAGGAGGTCGCGGGCGTCCTTGGCGGCCAGCACGGCCACGGCCAGCGAGGCGGTGCAACCATTGATCAGGGCCGAGGCATCCTTGGCCTTCAGGTCGAACTTGACCGGGCCGACTTCGGCGCGCGTGATCGCTTCGGCGGCCGGCATGCGCTCGCCCTTGTACATCACCTCCGCTTCGTCGAAGCCGGCGATGGCGGCCGCCAGGTAGGCCAGCGGCGCCAGGTCACCCGAAGCGCCCACGGAGCCCTTCTGCGGCATGATCGGATGGATGCCGGCATTGATGAAGGCCAGCAGTCGATCCACCACTTCCACGCGCGGCGCGGAGTAGTTGCTGGCGAAGGCGTTCGCGCGCAGCAGCATGGTGGCGCGGCTCACCTCTTCCGAGAACGGCTCGCCGATGCCGCCACTGTGGGCCTTGATCAACTGCGTCTGGAACAGTTCGATGTGCTCGACTTTGATGCGCGTATCCTTCAGCAGGCCTACCCCGGTGTTGAAGCTGTACATCATCGGCGCTTCATCGTGCATCCAGGTGGATTCGATGTAGTCGCGGCTCTCTTTCAGTGCCGCGCGCGAGGTGGCGGACAGCTCGACCTTGGCGCCGTTGCGCGCCACGGCCAGCACTTCTTCGGCAGTCAGGTTGAAACCGTCGATCGTTACGTTGCTCATTGCTTTTCCTTTCAGTTCGCGCTGGTCTCGAACCAGGTGCCGATCAGCTGGCGCTCAGCGTCGGTCATGTGGGTCATGTTCGCCAGCGGCATATCCTTGTTCTGCACGGCGCGCTGATAGATCTTGGCGGCATGCTGTTTAACCTGGGCCTCGGTATCGAGCATCACGCCGCCCGGGGCTGATGCGAAACCCGCTTGGGTTGGGGTCGCGGAGTGGCAGGACGCGCAGCGCTGCGTAACGACCTGCTGCACGCTCGACAGGCTGGCAGGGGCGGCTGGAGCTGCTCCGCCGGCTGCGGCGCCACCTGCAGCAGGTGCGGCATGGCCGTCAGCATCTGCTGTCGCAACCACGGCGGCCGGCGCAGCAACCGCTTTACGCGGTGCAGGCGCGATCGCCACCGCCACGCCAGCCAGCAGGACTACGCCAGCGATCGGGAACGCAGGCGACACCTTGCCCGCATGGCGCAGGTTGAAGAAATGGCGAATCAGGACGCCGGCAGCCATGATGGCGGCCAGCACCAGCCAGCTATAGGCGTGGCTGTAGGTCATTGCGTAGTGGTTGCTGATCATGATCAGCAGCACAGGCAGCGTGAAGTAGTTGTTGTGCACGGAACGCACTTTGGCGCGCTTGCCGTAGACCGGGTCCGGCGACTCGCCTTTGGCCATTGCATCCACCAGCTTGCGCTGGCCGGGAATAATCACGAACAGCACGTTACCAACCATCATGGTGCCGATCATGGCGCCGACGTGGATGTAGGCAGCGCGGCCGCTCAAGGTATGGGTCAGCACATACGCCGCACCGACAATGAGCACGAACATCACAGTACCCAGCACGGCAGGCTTTTCGGCCAGCGCGGTCTTGCACAGCGTGTCGTAGACAAGCCAGCCACCGGCCAGCGTGCCCAGGCCCACGGCCACCGCTTGCAGGGAGCTCAGGTCGGCCACGTTCTTATCGATCATCATCGCCGAAGCGTTGAAGTAGTAGACGATGAACAGCATGGCAAAGCCGCTCAGCCACGTGGCATAGGCTTCCCATTTGAACCAATGCAGGTCTTCCGGAAGTTCAGCCGGTGCAACCAGATATTTTTGCGGGTTGTAGAAGCCGCCGCCGTGCACGGCCCACAGTTCGCCCATCACGCCCTTCTTGGCGAGCGGGCTGCCAGGCTTGGGCGGCCGGATCGAATTGTCCAGCCAGACGAAGTAAAACGAAGCCCCGATCCACGCGATGCCGGTGATCAGGTGCAGCCAGCGAACCAGCAAGTTAAGCCATTCCACCCCGTAAGGGCCGAATAAAGTCTCCATGATTTTTATCCATTAAAACTGCGTTCACCTGCCTCTGGCGGGCACTTCAGATGAACCAAACGGTCGTTATACCGCCGCCGCTACGACCTGCGTGGATGGAACGATATCGGTTGCGGGCGCGGAAGACCTTCCATTTCCCATATAACTCGCATATACCTGGAGATATAGTTTCGCGGCCCGGAAGGTGCGAATCTCTCATGGATAAAACTAAATAACTAATATTCGGAGACCATGATGTCCAGATTGCCAGAACACTTAGACATCCACCTGATCCGTATTCTGTACCTGCTGCTGGTGGAGAAAAACGTATCGCGCGTGGCCCTTAAACTGAACCAGCCGCAGCCCTCCATTTCCGGATCGCTGCGCAAATTGCGCGAGCTGACCGGCGATCCGCTTCTGGTGCGCGGCGGCCGCGGTATGGTGCCGACGCAACACGGCGAAAGCCTGTTGAAGACCGCCAAGCGCATCCTCGACGAAACCGAAAGCCTGTTCAGCCCCAAAACCGCGTTTGTGCCGCAGGACGAGGCGCGCACCTTCCATATCGCCGCGCCCGACTATATGAACACCCAGTTCTTTACCGAGGTGATCGCACGCCTGCGCCGGGAATCGCCGCGCAGCCGCCTGGTGATCCACTCACTGGGGCCGGACATCGACTACGTCCGCCTGCTGTCCGACGGTGAACTGGACCTGGTCGTCGGCAACTGGGACGAGCCGCCGCAACACCTGCACATTTCCAAGCTGTTCGACGATCCGATCGTTTGCCTGATGCGCGCCAACAGCGCCTACGCCCGCCGCACGCCGAAAGACGGCATGACGCCCGAGGAATACCTCACCCTGCCCCACGTCGCCCCCGCGCAAATCCTGCCGGGCTACCACGGCAACATCGATTCCTTCCTCGAAGAGCGCGATATGGAGCGCAATATTGTTGTGGAATCCGCACACTTCCGCATGTTGCCTTACATCGTCCAGCAGACAGATTTAGTTTTGACGAGTGGCAAACAATTCGCCAATTTCTACGAGAACCTGCTCGGCTTGAAGTCCTACAAGGTGCCGCTGGATTTCCC
>JBCNOP010000219.1:0-8554 GCA_039593775.1 Pseudoduganella sp. | reverse complement strand
ATGATCGACACTATCGTTTCTGCGAAGTAGCCGTTGCCTCGGCGCGTGAGAAGGAGTAAGGCGCGTCGGCCGGCGCGATACCGCGCTGCTGGTTCGGCTGCGCCGACATCTCCACATCGAAGGTGGCGCCGCGCAGAAGTTCGTCGTGGGCCAGCCAGTTGCGCTGCAGCGGGCGGCCATTCAGTTTCGCGGCACGGATGTAGCGCGCGGTCGCGCTGTTGGCCGGCGCGTTGATGCGAACCTGCTTGCCGTTTTCCAGGTGCACGGTGGCGTGCTGGAACAACGGCGCACCCACCACGTACTGGCCGACTGCAGGTGTTACCGGGTAGAAGCCAAGTGCGGAGAACACATACCAGGCCGAGGTCTGGCCGTTGTCTTCGTCGCCGCAGTAGCCATCCGGCGTGGGCTTGTACATGCGGTTCAGCGTTTCGCGGATCCAGTACTGCGACTTCCAAGGGGCGCCGGCGTAGTTGTACAGGTAGAGCATGTGCTGGATCGGCTGGTTGCCGTGGGCATACTGCCCCATGTTCGCCACCTGCATCTCGCGGATTTCGTGGATTACGGAGCCGTAATAGCTTTCGTCGAACACGGGCGGCATGCTCATCACGGTATCCAGCTTGTTGACGAAGGCTGCGCGGCCGCCCATCAGGTTCACCAGGCCATCGATGTCGTGGAAGACCGACCAGGTGTAGTGCCAGCTATTCCCTTCGGTGAAGGCATCGCCCCATTTGACGGGGTTGAACGGCGACTGGAAGCTGCCATCCTTGTTCCGGCCGCGCATCAGGCCTGTCTCCGGGTCGAACAGCTTCTTGTAGTTCATGGCGCGCTGAGCGTAGACGCCGATTTCCGATTCCGG
The DNA here is from genome assembly GCA_039593775.1 of Pseudoduganella sp. GTDB lineage: Bacteria > Pseudomonadota > Gammaproteobacteria > Burkholderiales > Burkholderiaceae_D > Rugamonas. Next base: position 7,698 of record JBCNOP010000219.1, on the reverse strand, counting down.
CTTGCCGAGCGCCTTGCCCAGCTGGTAGATCGCAAAGTCGTCGTAGGCATATTCCAGCGTGCGCGCGGCGTTCTCATTGATCTTGACGTCGTACGGCACGTAGCCAAGTTCGTTGTAGTATTTCACGCCGGCGCGACCGACAGCACTCACCGGCCCTTCATTGCCGGCGCCGTGCTTGAGCGCCTGCCACAAGGTTTCGATGTCCGGGCTGCGGCTGCCCTTGATCCAGGCATCGGCCACCACCGAGGCGGAGTTGTTGCCGACCATGATGTCGGCGTAACCTGGGCTCGACCACTCGGGCAGCCAGCCGCCTTCGCGGTAGGCATTGGCCAGGCCGGCCTGCATTTCGCGGTTGATCGATGGATAGACCAGGTTCAGGAAGGGATACAGGGCACGGAAAGTGTCCCAGAAGCCGGTGCCGGCAAACAGGTAGCCGGGCAAGACCTTGCCGTTATAAGGGCTCCAGTGCACCGGCTGGCCGGCGGCATCGATTTCGTACATCTTGTTCGGGAACTGCACCATACGGTACAGGCTCGAATAGAAGGTGCGCATCTGGTCGATGCTGCCGCCCTCCACTTCCACTTTCGACAGTACGCGGTTCCAGGCCGCCTTGGCGCGGGCGCGCGTGGTGTCGAAGTCGTCGTCCGCCAATTCGCGCTGCAGGTTCAGTTCCGCCTGCTCGGGGCTGATGAAGGAAGAAGCGACCTTCATGTGCACTTGCTCGCCGCGCCCGGTCTTGAAGCCGACGATGGCACCGCTATGCTGGCTTTCCATTTCCAGCGCACCTTCCACCAGTTCCTTGCCGCGCCATACGTCGGTCGAGGTGAAAGGCTTGTCGAATACCATCACGAAATACAGGCGGAAGTTCGATGGCAGCGGGCCGCGCGCGTAGCGCGTGCTGTAGCCAATGACCTTGCGCTGCTCGGGGATGATCTTGACGTAGGAGCCTTTGTCGAAGGCGTCCACCACCACATAGCTCTTATCGGATTCAGGGAAGGTGAAACGGAACTGGGCGGCCCGTTCGGTGGGCGTCAGTTCCGCTGTGACGTTGGCGTCTGCCAGGTAGACGCTGTAGTAATACGGCTTGGACGTTTCAGCCTTGTGCGAGAAAGCGCTGGCGCGGTCGTCTTCCGTGAAGCGCTTGGCGCCGATTACCGGCATGACCGAAAACTGGCCATAGTCGTTCATCCACGGCGATGGCTGGTGCGTCTGCTTCAGGCCGCGCAGCTTGTCGGCATCGTACTGGTAGGTCCAGCCGTTGCCCATCTTGCCGGTTTGCGGCGTCCACAGGTTCATGCCCCACGGTACGGCGATGGCAGGATAGGTATTCCCGTTCGACATTTCCGGCTTGCTGGCGGTGCCCATCAACGGGTTGACCCACTCGACAGGGTCACTGATCTTGCTGACGAATTGTGCGGCCGCCAGCGGCGCAGCAGCGGCCAGAACGAGCGCCACGCCGGCGCGGAAAATGGTGACGCTCATTGTTGATACCTCGTTTGGCTGTACGGACGGGCGCTGGTTTCGCGGCCCCACTCTTTGTTCGGCACGGCCTGCATGCGGAACACCAGTTCGCCGCCTGACATGATCTCTTCGTGGCGCAGGAAGGTGCGCGCCAGCGGCTTGCCGTTCAGGCTGACGCTGCCGACGAAGGCGCTGGCGGCTGACAGCCCCTCGGCGCGGATGGTGAAGCGCTTCCCGTTCGGCAGGTTCAGCACCGCCTTGTCGACGAAAGGGCGCCCGATCACATATTCATTGCTGCCCGGCGCCACCGGGTAGAAGCCCAAGGCGGTAAAGGCCAGCCAGGCCGACATCTGCCCCAGGTCATCGTTGCCCGCCAGGCCGTCCGGCTTGTTGTGGTACTGGCTGGCGACGATCTGCGCCAGGCGCGCCTGCGTCTTCCACGGCGCACCGGCGAAGTTGTACAGGTAGGCCACGTGGTGCGAGGGCTCGTTGCCATGCGCGTAGTGGCCAATCAGGCCGGAGATGTCCTCCATGTGCGCGTAGGCGTTTTCGTCGACCTTGGCGTCGAACACCTGGTCGATCTTCGACTGCAGGCCCGCGTCGCCGCCCAGCATGCCGACCAGGCCTGCATTATCGTGTGGCATATACCAGGAATACTGCCAGGCGCTGCCTTCGGTGTAGTCGCTGCCGAAGTTGGACTGCACCGGGTTGAATGGCTCGCGGAACTCGCCAGTCGACTTGCGTGCGCGAACGAATCCCGTCCTGGTGTCGAACACATTGCGGTAGTTCTGCGCACGCTTGTAGAAGCGTGCTGCCACGTCTTTCTTGCCCATCTTCTCGGCCATGCGGGCGATGGTCCAGTCGTCGAACGCATATTCCACCGTCTTCGACGCAGCTTCCGGTTCCAGGTCGATGGGCACAAAGCCCAGCTTCATGTAGTGCTCAAGCCCGCCATAGGCGCCGTAATCGGCGCTGGCGACCATGGCGGCCAGCGCTTCATCGGCATTGATGCCTTTGATGCCTTTCAGGTAGGCGTCGGCAATCACCGGCACGGCGTGGTAGCCGATCATGCACCAGGTTTCCTGGCCGTGGAAAGCCCACACCGGCAGGATGCCGTAAGGGCTATGCTGGCGTGAAGCCACCAGTGAATTCACGAAATCGGCATTGCGCTGCTCCGGCTGCAGCAGCGTGAGCAAGGGGTGCAGGGCGCGGTAGGTGTCCCACAGCGAGAATGTCGAGTGGTAGCGGAAGCCTTTGGCCTGGTGCACCTGGTTATCCGGGCCGCGATACTTTCCGTCGCGGTCCATGAACAGGCTTGGCGCCAGCATGGCGTGGTACAGGCTCGTGTAGACCATGGTGCGCATGTAGGATGGCGCATCGATGGCAACCGCAGACAGCGCCTCGTTCCACGCCGCGCCTGCACGCTGGCGTTCGGCGTCGAAATCCCAGCCCGGCATTTCTTCCAGGTTGGCGAGTGCACCCTCTTCACTGACACCGGACAGCGCGACCTTCACCAGCAGCGTGCCGTCATCCGGCGTGCCGAAATCGAGGGCGGCCACCAGCGCCTTGCCTTCCACCTGCACCTTGTCCGCAGGTGTCTTGCCCGGACCAGCAAATCCCTTGTATTCAACGCCCTCCTCGCGATTTATCAAAGTGTGGCCGGCGATGGGGCGCGACAGCTTCATGGCGAAGTAGACCTGGCGTCCGGGCGCCCAGCCACGCGTGATGCGCATGCCCGTAACGGTGGTGCTGTCGCGCAGACGCATCGATGACCACAGGTTCTTGCCGGCGTAGTCGTAAATGCTTTGGCGCAGGTCGAGGATCAGCTTCGCCTGTGCGCCCTTGGCGTAGCGGTAGCGATGCAGGCCGACACGCTCGCTGGCGGTCAGCTCAACGTCGACTTCGTGATCCTGCAAGCGCACGGCGTAGTAGCCGGGCTCCGCACGTTCATCCTCATGGCGGAAGCGGGAACGGTAGCCGCTGAAAGGACGTTCCGGATAGCCCGGTTCCAGCTTGGTGTCGCCGCTGTAGGGCATCAGCAGGATGTCGCCCAGGTCGGAGTGGCCGCTGCCGGAGAAATGGGTGTGGGAGAAGCCGAGGATGGAGCTGTCTTCGTAGCGGTAGCCGGCCGCCCATGGATAGCTTTGGCGGAAGTGCCGCACCTGGGTGTCCGGGCTTAGCTGCACCATGCCGAAGGGCCGCGTGGCGCCGGGGAAGGTGTGGCCGTCGCCGCCCGTGCCGATGAACACATTGACGGCGGCTGCCGGACTGCCTGCGGGCGCTGCTTGCGCAGTCGCGGCAAGCAGCGTTGCGGTAAACAGCGCCACGAAAGGTCGGATACCCATGGTGTCTCCTTTTACGATGGTGCTGTTATACCTTTACCCGATATTTCCTCGCAATCGAAAGTGACAGAAACGGTGAAGTTTCAGGGAGTTTAGTAAACAAGGGCTGTGCGGTACACCGGATAGAGGTTGTGGCGCTCATCCCAGGTCGCGTGGCGGCGGGCGAAGAAGTCCAGGCGGGCGCGCGGACTCTTGGCGAAGGCCGGGTCGCTTTCCAGCCTGGCTTTGAAGTCGGCGGCCAGCGCCGGGTCGGCGGCCAGCATCTCGCGCGCAGCCTCCTCCGCCACATACTCCTCCATGTATTCCTTGCGCTCCAGGTAGTTATTGAAGAAGCCCCAGGCTGCAAGCGAATCGGCGCCGGCCGGTTCCAGCATGGTCATCACCAGGCGCGATTTCGGCTGGGCGATCGGCACGAACAGGCTGCCCTTGCCGACTTCGCGCTGCTCCGCCTTCCAGGCGCCCTTCCAGCTCGCGAGCTGGTGGCCTTCGAAAGAAGTAGCGGTCAGCTTGGCTTCGTCGGCACGGAAGGCTTCCACCGCCACCTTGCCTGGCGCCTGCTCCAGGCGCTTGTAGCTGATGCCGTGCGCCCTGAGCTTCGCTTCCACCAGCGCTGCTTGCGCGGCCGGAACGAGGTAGCCGCCTGCCGGCGCCTTGGCAATCACGTCCGGCACGACTTCGTCGCGCAGCGGAACAGTCCACTTCTGCGGTTTGGACTCGTCGTACCTGGTCCAGATGCCGCCCGAGATGTCGGATGGCGTGCGGGTATATTCGTAGCCAGGGAAGTCGATCATCTCGGTGCGCTCGGTGGTCTTGTAGCTGAGCGGCATTTCGCCCAGTTTGACTGCGCGCGTGTCGGCTTCCGCTGCGGCCTTGGCCCAGGCTGTGCCGTGCTGAGCGAACTGCTCCATCAGCGAGACGATGGTGTTGCGCGTGACCTTCACGCGGTGCGGATAATCGCGCCACGAATGCGTTTCGACCAGCATGGCAAAACGGTTTCGCAGCGGGAAGTAGCCGGTCGAAAAACGTGGCGTGGCCATGCTGTCGACGAAGCCGGAATCCGGCTGGTCGGTCTTGTCGAAGGAGATGTAGAAATGGCGCGGGTCGGAACCCTGCTTGCGCAGGTCGGCCATGACGTTGTCGCGCAGCTCTTTGCCAAGCGGGAGCAAAGCCGCGTCGCCGCCGTGTACCGGCTCGACCTGGATCGAAACGTCCGGCTGGAACTTGGCGCCGTCGGTCACGTGCAGGTCGATGTAGGCCAGCGGGTCCCACTCGTTGACCAGCTTGAGCATGGCCTGCATTTCAGGCGCATCGGCTTTCACGTAATCGCGATTGAGGTTGTAGTTCTGGGCAGTGACGCGCCAGCCCATTTCTACCGGGCCACGCTGGTTCGGGCGGTTGTTCTTGCCGAAGCGTTCGTGGCCGTCGACGTTAAAGACGGGAACGAACAGGACCACTTGCTTGTCCAGCGCACCGCTGGCAGCCTTGCCATCCAGCGCTTCGCGCAGGGCCCAGAAGCCGGCATCTTTGCCATCGATCTCGCCGGCGTGGATGCCGCCTTGCACCAGCAGTACCGGCAGTTTGCGCTGCCTGGCCGCGGCGGCGGTCAGTGCGCCGGTGCGGGAAACGGCCAGCGCCAGCATCGGGCGGCCTTCTGGCGTTTCGCCGAAGGAGAAGCAGCGTACAGCTTTCGGGTATGCCTTCTGGTAAGCGGCGCACAGGCGCTGCACTTCATCATAGCGGCCAGTAGCCTGGTAGCCGGAGCGTTCGGCGACCGTTGACAGGTCAGGCGCTGCATGCGCCAGGGGGAAAGCTGCAAACAGGGAAAGCAGTACGGCGTGACGAATCATCTCAATGCTCCGGCGGTTAGGTGGAAAACGCCGGAGCATTATAGTGCGCTTCAGATGTGCAGGTAGGGGCGCTCAGGCGCGAACAACGCCAGGCGCGCGGTTTTGCGCCAGCGTGCCGGCGCAGCGTCACGAGCCGCCACCACGCCTGCTGCATAAGCCAGCGCACGTGCCTCCATCGGCATTGTGCCCAGCTCCATGTCGGCCTCCTGGAATTTTCCGGCCTTGGCAGCCTCGATGAAGCGGCGCAGGCGCGGCGCGTATTCACGCATCGAGGTGGCCTGTGCCCAGTATGGCTCGGCATCGCGGCCATGGCGCAGCGCCAGTGCAGCGCCGACCAGCAAGGTCACCTGGTCAATGCCGCTCGTCATCGGCTCGTCCAGCGCGGCCTGCACCTGGGCAGCACTGGCGCCATCCGACGCACCGACCAGGCGGCGCATGCGCGCAGCCCGCCCCGGGTCACCCTTGGTCATTTCCAGTGCCTTGGCCAGCTCGCCGCGCGAGAGGGCGCCGTAAGGGTCATCCGCGGCACGCTCCATCTGCGCCATGACGGCCACGCGCGAGCCCTCCGGCAAGAGACGGTTCTTGACCTGGCCGTCCAGCAGGCGCTGCAAACGCTCCAGCTCCATTTGCAAATCAGCGTTCTCGTATGGCAGCTTGCCCTGCAACTTGCGCAGCGGCTCCAGCGCCTCATCCCAGGCAGCGCGATCCAGCAGCTTGCGCGTCTGAAGGTAGGCCAGCCAGGCGTTGTCGGGGAAGCGTGCCAGCGCTGCCGCAACTTCCTCCTTGCTGGCGGCTTGGCCGCAGCGCAAGGCCAGGTAAAGCCGGTCGCCGTCGTCCGGCCGCTGCCTGGAGCGCTCACGCGCGGCAGCACAAATCTCCGGCGATTCATTGGCAATGCCTTGCTCGGCGCGGCGGAGCTGGACGTTTTCCGGGTCTTCCTTCAGGCGCTGTGCCAGCACGTCGCCCGCACCTTCTTCGTGCGCCATCGTCAGCCATGTGTAGGTCGCTGGCGCCTTGATGTTGTCCCAGCGTGCATGGGCCAGCACCATGGCCTTGCGCTGCGCGTCGTCCTTGGCCAAGGATGCCAGCGACTCCGGCTCCATCCCAGAAGCCGCCTCGAGAACCTTACGCCAGTTCTTGCTCTTGCTGCTGACCGATTTTGGCGGTTCTTCGAACAGCACGTCAGCGTCGGTGTCGAACCAGCGCGGCGCACCAAGCACGGTGCTTCTTTCGTCGCCGGGGCCGCCGTAATGGACGATGCCAGTCGCCATCACGGTCCCGCCGGCGACGTTGTACACCGACTGGCCCGAGCCATCGCGCGGACGGAAGCTCTCAAGCTGCCGCCCATCCATCAGGTGGGCTTCGACCAGATGTGTCTCTTCCGCACTGGCATCGATCTTGACGTGCTGGCCCGGGTCGACCAGCCTCGAATTACCGTCGATCGTTACGCGTACTGAAGTGCCCAAGCCGTTGTAGACCATGACGGTCGACGTGCCGAGCGCCATGCCCATGCCGAGCACGCTGACCACGACGCCTCCCGCAACTGCCAGGCGCGCGCCGCCTGCGAACCAGCCGTCGGCGCGCTGGAAGCGCGACCACCAGTCCAGCGACGTTTGCAGTTTGCGCTCGCTGCCCGCCAACAGCACGCTGTACGTCTTCGGCACCTGGCATGGCTGCGGCGCCAAGGTGATCGGCGCACCGCTGCGCACATGGCTGGCAAGCAGGGTTTCGCTGACCAGCATCTGTTCAAGCACCGACGCGCGCAAAGCGCTGAGCCAGCTGGTTGTGTGAGAGGTCCAGTTGGCAGCTGCTTGCAGCCATTCATTGATGTTGTCGCGCGAGACCGGTGGCAGCGTGAACTTCTGCAGCGTGGCCTGCCAGCTTTCCTTCATTTCCAGGCGCTCCATCAACTGCGGATCAAGCTGCACGGCGCCGTTGCCGCGATAGATTTCGTCCAGCACGACATACAGGCTGCTGCAGTCGGCAATCAGGCGGCGGATATTGCTTTCGCTCTGGCGCGCCACGGCAGTCACCACCGCACGCGTGTT
>JBCNOP010000218.1:0-8558 GCA_039593775.1 Pseudoduganella sp. | reverse complement strand
CCGCGCCGCAGCTTCAGGTCCCGCCGCAAGCCATCGAATGGTTCGCCTCCGTCCCTGAACGCGCCGGCGTCCGCAATGCCTACCGCAATCCGGCGCAGCTGGGCTGCGACCGTTTCGCCGCCGCCATCGGCGCGCACGCGCTCTGCCCGGGCAAGGCCATCGTGGTCGCCAACTGCGGCACCGCGACGACCATCGACGCGATTACCGCAGACGGCACTTTCCTGGGCGGCATGATCCTGCCGGGCCTGGGCCTGATGGCCACTTCGCTGGCCAAAAACACCGCCCAGCTGCCGCAAATCAAGCCCGGCAAGCTGCCGGAAGGCTTCGCCGACAATACCGACGACGCCATCCTGACCGGCTGCCTGGCCGCGCAAGCCGGCGCGATTGAACGCGCATTTGAGCTGCACCAGGCCGTAGAATGTATTATTTCCGGCGGCGCCGCGCCTTATGTCGCGCCCGCGGTCCCCGTGCCGCACCGCCATGTCGAGAACATTGTGATGATAGGACTGCACGCTGCCCTGCGCAGCGCCTGACACGTATGGAGTGCCCGTGCTGAAACTGATTTTCGCCCTACTGCTGGTCGCCAATTCCGCGCTGTTTGCGTACGGCGAAGGCTACCTCGGCCAATTCAGCGGCAACGAACACGAACCTGCGCGCCTGCAGAAGCAGCAGAACGCCGACAAGCTCCAGCTGATCAGCGCCAGCAAGGCCGAAGCCGCCGTGGCTGCAGTCGCCCCGCCGCCGCCAGTGCCGCGCGACGAACCAGCTGCCATCGCTTGCCTGGAAGTGGGCAACTTCGCGCTGGATGAAGCGCGCAAGTTTGAAAACCGCCTGGCGCCGCTCGAACTGGGCGACCGCCAGCAGCGCCGCAACGTGGCAGAGCAGGAAGTCTCCAGCTACATCGTGCATATCCCGCCACAAGCCAGCCGCGCCGCCGCCGAGAAGAAAGCCGACGAACTGCGCGAGCTCGGCGTCACCAATTTCTTCATCCTGAACGACAGCTCGCCGCTGAAATGGGGGATCTCGTTGGGCGTGTTCCGCACGGAAGCTGCCGCCCAGGCGCAACTGGCGGCGCTGGTCAAGCAAGGCGTTCAGACTGCCCGCGTGGCGCCGCGCTACACCAGCAGCAAGCAAGTGTACTTCCAGTTCCGCGACATCAGCGAAGACACCAAGGCGCGCATCGCCAAGATCAGCGCCAAGTTCCCGGAACAGGAAACCCGTTCCTGCTCTAACGCTCGATAACGATCGGTTTCAGCTTCAGGCTGGAAGGCAGCGCTTTGCCGGCTGCCTGCGCATCTTCCCGGCTCGCATACGGGCCGGCAAACAGGCGGTAGAATTTACCGGCCTGCTCGACATCCAGCTTCAGCCCTGCATCAGTCGCCTCAATTCGCTTGCGCAAGCCATCGGCGCCGTCTTCGCGCGCGTAGGAACCGAGCTGCAGGTAGAAGCCCTGCTCACCAGCTCCACCCAGCAAGACAGGCTTGGCCTCTTCGCCAGTGGAAGACGCCAGCATCGGCGCCGCTTTCGGCATGCTCTGAGGGGCCTGTGGCGCCGGCGCGGAGGCCGTCGCCGGCGCACTGCCGCCAGCTTTACGTGCCGCGATCATGCGCTCGATTTCGGCCGGCGGCAGGTGCACCACCTCGAGCTGGCTGCTGCCATTGACCAGCAGGCCAAGCTTCAGCGCCGCAGTGTAGGAAACGTCGATGATGCGGGTTGAATGGAACGGGCCGCGGTCATTGATGCGCACGACGACCGAATTGCCGTTGGCGACGTTGGTCACGCGGGCATAAGACGGAATCGGCAGCGTCGGGTGCGCTGCCGTCATCTTGTACATATCGTAAATCTCGCCGGACGAGGTACGCTGGCCATGGAATTTCTTGCCATACCAGGTACCCGGGCCGCGCTGCTTGAAGTCCGAGCCAAGGGGGATTGGCTTGTAGGTCTTGCCGAAGACGACATAAGGACGGTTCGAGTACGGCGCGAGAGGATCATTGCGCACCTCCGCATCCGGCGTCTCGATCAGGCCCGCTGGCGGATTTTCGCCCGGGCCGTCGTCCTGGTAATAAGCGCCGCGCCCGGAGCCTGCGGCCGGCTGCACGGGAATACCCGGCTGCGGCTTGGCCGTCACCGGCGAGGGCGGCTTGCGCGTCGTGGAATCGGTCTGCGTGGTACCGCAAGCGGCCAGCAGTGCGGCTGCCGCAAGCGGCAGGAGTCGGATTGCGTGCTTCTTCAAGTTTGCACCAGCTTTCTATGTCGCTGGATCGACATCAGGATGCCCGATGCCAACCCCAGTGTCAGCAGCGCAGTGCCGCCGTAGCTTATGAACGGCAGTGGCACGCCCACTACCGGAAGGATGCCGCTCACCATGCCCATGTTGACGAAGGCATAGGTGAAGAAAATCATCGTGATCGCGCCGGCCAGCAGGCGCGTAAACAGGTTCGGCGCGCCGGAGGCGATCATCAGCCCGCGGCCGATCAGCAGCAGGTAGAGGAACATCAGGACCAGGTTGCCGATCAGGCCAAACTCCTCCGAATACACGGCGAAGATAAAGTCGGTGGTGCGTTCGGGGATGAACTCCAGGTGGGCCTGGGTGCCCTGCGTCCAGCCCTTGCCGGTCACGCCGCCGGAGCCGATCGCAATGGTCGACTGCAGGATGTGGAAGCCTTTGCCTAAGGGGTCGGAGGTCGGGTCGATCAGCGTCATGATGCGCTCGCGCTGGTAGTCGTGCATCATCGACCAGGCCACCGGCAGGCAGGCCGCCCCCATCACCACCAGCGCAAGAATGGCCTTCCATGCCAGGCCGGCCAGGAAAATCACGCAGGCGCCAGCAGCCACCACCAGCAGCGCCGTACCCAGGTCGGGCTGGCGCGCAATCAGGAACACAGGCGCCAGCAGCAGCACGGCACCCAGTGCATAAGCATGCCAGCGCATATGCCCATGGCGCTGCTGGAAGTACCAGGCCAGCATCAGCGGCACCGCGATTTTGGCGAATTCGGAAGGCTGGATCTGCGCAAAGCCCAGGTTAAGCCAGCGCCGCGCACCAAGCTTGATGGTGCCAAACAGCGCCACCGCCAGCAGCAGGGAAATGGTCACCACATAAGCCGGCAGCGCAATGCGCATCATGTTCTGCGGCGAGATGTTCGCCACGAACCACATCACGAGGAAGGACATGGCGATATTGCGCAACTGGTCCTCGATCTTGCCGGGAATGCCGATGCTGGCCGAATACAGCGCAACCAGGCTGGTCGCCAGCAGCAATACGATAACCAACATCAGCGGGCCATCGAATACCGTCACATAAGGGCGCATGCGCCGCCACAGTGAACGCCTTTCATTGATTGGCATGCTGCCTCCTTATTCTCTCTTGCGCGGCGGACCGGCCGGCGGCTTCTGGTCAGCCGGCGCTGGTGCCTGCGGCACTGGTGCCGGCGCCGGCGTCGCGGGCGCTGCTGGCTGGCCGCCAGCCTGGCCTTGTTGCTGCGCGCGGCGCTCGGCTGCCGCATCCACATCCTCTTCAGGCAAGTCTTCCACCGGCACGGTCACCGCATCTTCCTTCGGCACCGGCGTCGTTTCCTTTTCGGTCGGGCGCTTGCCCAGCAGCCAGTAGTCCAGCACTTTACGTGCAATCGGTGCCGCCACGGCGCCACCGAAGCCGGCGTTTTCCACGATCAGCGCCAGCACGATCTTCGGTTTGTCGGCCGGGGCGAAGGCGGTAAACCACGCATTGTCGCGCAAGCGTTCATCCAGGCGCGCCGCGTTGTATTTCTCATTGGCTTTGATCGCCACCACCTGCGCAGTACCGGTCTTGCCGCCCACGGTGTAGCCGGCATTGAGGAAGGCGCGGTAGCCGGTTGCTCCCGGTTCCGTGGTCACGCCCACCATCGCGTCCTTGATGAAGTCGATGTTGGACTGCTTGAGCGGGATGCGGTAGCTTTCCTTGGGCACGGTCAGGGTGCGCTTGCGGGTACCGCCGTCTTCTATGATCTTGACCAGGTGAGGCTTCATCACCACGCCGTTGTTGGCCAGGTTGGCCACAGCGTGCGCCACCTGCAGCGGCGTATAGCTATTGAAGCCGGAGCCGTTGGAAACCGAAATCGTATCGCCGCCCACCCACTTGCCTGCCGCAGGATTCTTCTTGAAGCGCTGGCGTTTCCATTCCTGCGAAGGCAGCACGCCCTTCTTCTCGTTTTCCAGGTCGATGCCGGTCAGTTGGCCGAAGCCAAACGGCGCCATGAAGTCATGGATCAAATCGATGCCCATGTCGCGGCCCAGCATGTAGTAATAGGTATTGCACGACACGACAATGGATTTGCGCATGTCGACCATGCCATGGCCACCCACCACGTCATCGCGGAACTTGTGGGTGCCGAGGTAGAAGAAGCCCGGGTCGGCAATCGCCTGGCTGGTGGTGCGCTTGCCCGTTTCCAGCGCCGCCAGTGCCATGAAAGGCTTGAAGGTGGAACCCGGCGCATAAGTACCGGACAACGGACGGTTCATCAGCGGCTTGTCGAGCGAAGTATTCAGCTCGGTCCAGCTTTGCGCATCGATGCCATCGACAAACAGGTTGGGGTCATAGCCGGGGCGCGAAACATAGGCCAGCACGTCGCCGGTGCTCGGCTCAATGGCAACCAGCGCACCGCGGTACTCGCCGAAAGCTTCCTCTGCAACCTTCTGCAATTCGATATCGATCGACAGGATCAGGTTGGCGCCAGGCGTAGCAGGGGTACGCGACAAAGTGCGGATGGCGCGGCCGCCAGCGGTGCGCTCCACTTCTTCGTAGCCCGTGACGCCGTGCAGCTGGCGCTCGTAGCTCTTCTCCAGGCCTTCCTTGCCGATATGTTCGGTGCCGTTGTAATTGGCTTCGTACTCCGTGCCTTCCAGCGCTTTCGACTCAGCCTGGTTGATGCGGCCGATGTAGCCCACCACGTGGGAGGCCACTTCGCCCAGCGGGTACTGGCGGAACAGGCGGGCCTGGATATCGACGCCGGGGAAGCGGAAGCGGTTGGCAGCGAAGCGCGCCACTTCCTCATCGGTCAGGCGGCTGCGCAGCGGCACGCTGGTGAAGCTCTTGGACTCTTCCATCAGCTTCTTGAAACGGCGCCGGTCCTTCGTGGTGATGTCGACCAGCTTCGCCAGTTCGTCGATCACGTCTTCCAGCGGCGCGGCCAGCTTGGACGGCGTGATCTCCAGCGTGATCGCCGAGTAGTTCCGCGCCAGCACTACGCCGTTGCGGTCGAGGATCAGGCCGCGGCTAGGCACGATAGGCACCACCGCGATGCGGTTGTCCTCGGCCTTGGCGATGTAGTCGTTATGCTTGATGACCTGCAGCCAGATGAAGCGCGCCAGCAGCAGCGAGAAGCAAAAGAAGACCAGCCCGCCCAGTACGGACAGTCGCACCCGGAAGCGGTGCAGGTCTTGCTCTGTATTCTTGAACTCGGTCATGCTCAGATCGGGCGGGTGTGGTCTTTATCCACTGCGCGGCGCTGCGGCGCCAGCAGCAGCATGGTGGCCAAAGGCCACAGCAGTGCAGCCACCACGCTCTCGATGAAGAAGAACCAGCCAGGGAATTTACCGGCCACGATGAAGCGCACCACCATCTGCACGGTTTGCGCCAGCAACAGCAGCGGCAGCACGTGCAGGATTTGCGTCGTTACGCGGAACCACAGGATGCGGCGATGCAGCATGATGGCGAAATAGGACAGCAGCGTGTAAGCCAGTGCGTTTTCACCCAGCAGCGAAGCGTCATGCACGTCCATCAGCAGGCCAAGGAAGAAGGCCGTGCCGATGCCGACCTTGCGCGGCTGGTGCACGCCCCAGAAGACCAGGGTCAGCGCCACGAAGTCCGGCGCCGCGAAGAAGCGGCCCCACGGCAGCATATTGAGCAGCACCGCGCAGAACAGGCTGAAGAAAATGAACAGCGGGCTGACCGGCAGCAGGATGTATTGTGGACGGTTCATCGGGTCGCCTCTTTCGGTGCTTGCGCAGCGGCGTGAGCCGGCGCTTCGGCGGTTTCCGCCTTGGCCTTTTCCTTATCCTTGTCTTTCTTCTTCGATGGCTTGGTCACCGGCTCTTCTTCCGGAGGACGCGGCGGCATTTCCGGCAGCGACATCAGGATCAGCAACGCGGTATTGCGCTCGGTGCCAGCCAGCGGTGCGCACACCACGCGGCCGAAGGCGCCGCTGGCATTGCTCTCCACCTGCACTACGCGCGCCACGGCCAGGCCGGCCGGGTAGACGCCGTCGATGCCGGAAGTAATCAGGATGTCGCCCACTACCACGTCGGCCGTCGGCGCCATGAAGCGCAGGTCCAGGTTGCCCGACTGGCCGCGGCCAACAGCCACGGAGCGCAAGCCATTGCGCAGGATCTGCACCGGAATTGCCTGCTCCTTGTCGGTCAGCAGCGTGACCTCGGAGGTGAACGGGAACACCCGCGTCACCTGCCCCACCACGCCCTGGTTGTCGATCACCGGCAAGCCGGCCGCCACGCCATGCTGGGTCCCTCGGTTGAGGATCACCTTGCGCGTGAACACATCGCGCGCTTCGTAAAGGATTTCAGCCAGTTGCGATTTGCCTGGTACGCGCTGCTGGGCATCGAGCAGCTTGCGCAGCTGGTTGTTCTCAGCCTGGTAGAGCTGCGCCTGCTGCAAAGCCTGCGAGGAAGCGATCTGTTGCTGCTGCAGGTCGCTGACCTGCTTCTCCAGCTTCGACAGCGTGGAGAAGTAGTCGCCCATGCCGTAGATGGCATCGCGCGGCAGCAGTGCAACCTTCTGCAGGGGATAGAGGACAAAGCCGACGCCCTGCCGTACTGCCGACAACGCATTCACGCGCGAGTCGGCCAGCAGCAGCGCAATCGAAATGCACGCGAACACCATCATCTTGAAACGGGCGGACGCGCCTTGCTTGAACAGTGGCGGTGGACTGTATTCCATGTCTTCCAATTGATAAGGGCAGCTTCCGCTGCCCTTTTACTCAACCTTACTCGTAGGAGAAGATGGATCCCAGCTGGTCCATGCGCTCCAGCGCCAGGCCGGAGCCGCGCACCACGCAGGTCAGAGGGTCTTCTGCCACCAGCACCGGCAAGCCGGTTTCTTCCATCAGCAGGCGGTCCAGGTCGCGCAGCAGCGCGCCGCCACCGGTCAGCATCATGCCTTTTTCGGCGATGTCGGCGCCCAGTTCCGGCGGGGTCTGTTCCAGCGCGTTCTTGACGGCGGAGACGATGTTGTTCAGCGGGTCGGTCAGCGCTTCCAGGATCTCGTTGGACGAGATGGTGAAGGAGCGCGGGATGCCTTCCGACAGGTTGCGGCCCTTGACTTCCATTTCCTTGACTTCGGAGCCAGGGAAGGCGGAGCCGATGGCCTTCTTGATTGCCTCAGCGGTCTGTTCGCCGATCAGCATGCCGTAGTTGCGGCGGATGTAGTTGACGATCGCTTCGTCGAACTTGTCGCCGCCCACGCGCACCGAACCCTTGTACACCATGCCGCCCAGCGAGATGATGCCCACCTCGGTGGTGCCGCCGCCGATGTCGACCACCATGGAGCCGGTCGCGTCGGACACTGGCAGGCCGGCGCCGATGGCCGCCGCCATTGGTTCTTCGATCAGGTACACCTGCGAAGCACCGGCGCCCAGCGCCGATTCACGGATCGCACGGCGCTCCACCTGGGTCGAGCCGCAAGGCACGCAAATGATGATGCGTGGCGAAGGGCGGAAGAATTTGGAATCGTGCACCATGCGGATGAACTGCTTCAGCATCTGCTCGGTCACGGTGAAGTCGGCGATCACGCCGTCTTTCATCGGGCGGATCGCCTCGATGTTGCCAGGCACCTTGCCCAGCATCTGTTTTGCTTCTTTACCAACGGCCTGGATCGTTTTCTTGCCGTTTGGGCCACCTTCCTGGCGGATCGCCACAACGGAAGGCTCGTCCAGCACGATGCCGGAGCCACGCACGTAAATCAGGGTGTTTGCCGTACCCAGGTCGATGGCCAGGTCAGACGAAATATAGCGACGTAAAAAACCAAACATGAGTGTCCTGTAGGGCGCAATGCGCAAAATTCGTTATTTGAGGTATCCGGTCAAATGCGGCCAGGCGGGTGTTCAGCACCAGCAGCGCATTAACCCGCGATTGTACCTTATAATCTACAGGTTATTTGCCCTAAATCCACTCTATTGTGCGAGCACGCAACCGTTGATTTATGCGGCGTTCGCCGCGATTTAACTGGTAATAGGCAATCGATCCAATAAATTACATTTCTGACAAATTCCATGTCCCTGACACTGAACGACGTTGAACGCATCGCCAAACTGGCCCAGTTGGAGATGGACAAAGCCCATTCCGCCAATATGCTGGAAAAGCTGAATGGCATTTTCGCGCTGGCCGAGCAGATGCAGGCCGTGGACACCGAGGGTGTTGCCCCGTTGTCCCACCCGCTGGCCAATGCCATGCAGGTCGCCCTGCGCCTGCGCGAAGACGTGGCAACCGAGCCAAATCGCCGCGAGGAATACCAGAAAGTGGCGCCGAAGACTGAGGATGGCCTGTATCTGGTGCCGAAGGTGATCGAATAA
>JBCNOP010000217.1:0-8626 GCA_039593775.1 Pseudoduganella sp. | reverse complement strand
TGGGCTGACTCCCGCGGTGCCGCGCGCAGCGGGAGCTGGTCCTGGGTGACGATGGCCAGGGCCACGGTGGCGGCAAGCATCGAAGCAGCCATGTCTTATTCTCCAGCGGTGGTGGCGATGCGCTCGGTGTGCGCAGTCTTCGGAGCACCGACCAGCGTCGAGCCGATGAAACCGCCATCAGCTGGGGGCGGCGCGATGATGACCGATACCTTGTCCGACAGCTTGTCGGCCATGGTCTTCTGGATCAGCAGCGGGTGCTTGCTCAGCAGCTCGCCGTCGCGCTCCATCTGGGCGCTGGCGATCTTGCCCACCAGTTCCTGGCGATAGGCCTCGGCGTCAGCCAGCTTGCGGCGCGAATCCGCCTCGCCCGCAGCCTCGATGATGCGGGCCTGGGCATTGCCTTCCGATGTCTTGATGCGGGCGGTCTTTTCTGCTTCCGCTTCCAGTTCGCGCTGCTTCACTTGTTTCTCCTTGAACGGCAACACGTGGCGCATGGCTTCTTCCTGGGCCCTGGCGGCAATCACTTGTTCGGAAGCTGCAGCTTCGGCGGCTTTTTCGCGCGCCACCTTCTCCGCCTCGGCTTCCAGAGCGGTCTGGCGCACCTGCTTTTCTTTCAGTTCCAGGGTGTAGCGCATCTTTTCGGACGCCAGCTCTTCAGCCAGCAATTTTTCCATGCCAGCCTTGAAATCTTCCGGCAATACGACCTTGCCGATGGTGACGCTACGCAGGACAAGGCCATCGGCTGCCAGCTTGGGTTTCAGCTCCGCCTCGATGGACTGCTGGATTTCGGCGCGCTTGGAGGAGAAGATTTCGCGCACGGTGTAGCGCGTCAGGATTTTGTAGATCACGCCTTCCACATCGGGTGCCACCACATCGCGGGAGATGTCAGCCGGCAGCTTGGGGGCAAATTGGGCCAGGCGGGCCTGGTCCAGGCCATACCGCACCGACAGGTCCAGTCCCAGCGACAAGCCTTCACCAGACTGGAACGGAGTTTCGCCGGCAGCGGCAGGACGATAAGTCTGGTCGCGCAGCGACAGCATGCGCATTTCATGGATGCCTGGCAGGTCCAGCGCCAGGCCTTCTTTCACAATCGAGGTATCGCCGGTCAGGTGGTTGGTGCGCACCGCCACTTCGCCTCGGCCAACCGTGCGCATTGGAGGGAACTGGTACAAGCCGTAAGCGGTGGCGCCGGTCACGGCGAGCAGCACGACGCCTTTGCGGGCGCCGGAAGGGAAATGAATGCTGCTGGCAGCACGGCCGAGCGTCGAGCGAATCGCCTGCAGCATCGTACTGATCCGGTTGTTCATGATTGATGGCCTTTCTGGTTGGTTGGCCCGGCACAGCGCCGGTACAGCAATCTTCCCGCCAGCCCCCGCGAACGTTCAACGCTGCCGCCGGCCCACTCCCTTCCCGCCTGTGAAGAAAAATTCACGCCGATGGCCCGGCTTTTGGGTAATACTTCACGCATGACCCGAGTAGCTATCATTGAAGACGACCTCCCCACCAGCAACCAGCTCGCCGGCTGGATCGCCGCGGCCCGTCCCGGCATCCAGGTCGACCAGTGGTTCAACCGCGACGACGCCGAGGCTGCCATTGCCCGCGAACGCTATGACCTGGTAGTGCTGGACATTGAACTGGGCCGCGAACGCCATGCCGGCGTCGCCATCATCAACGCCATCAACAAGCGCCATGCGACGCCGGTACTGGTGGTGTCGGCCATGCCGGCAGCCATCTACCGCTCCATCATGAAAGCGCTGGATGCCTGGGATTACCTGCAAAAGACCACGTTCGAAGAAGCCGATTTCATCGACACCTTCCTGGAGATCCTGCGTGCGGCCAAGGACAGCAAGCCGGCCGCCCCGGCCAGCGAACTGGCCATGGACCCGCTGCGCCAGCGTACGCCCACCTGGCGCGGCCAGCGCATCAACCTGCCGCTGACGGCACAGCGCATCCTGGCAGCCCTGTTCGAGCGGCGCGGCCAGGTCGTGTCCTATGAAGACCTGTTCGAAGTGGTGAAGAGTGGCCGCAACCGCGACAATATCCGCAAGCATGTGAGCACCATCCGCGATGCCTTCCGCGAAATCGATCCCGGATTCGAGTGCATCGAAAACATCCCGATGCGCGGCTTCCGCTGGACCGACCAGGCATGAACCCATTCTCCCTGCTGACGCCTTACCGCCTGCGTATCGTCTTGCGCATGGCCTTTCCGCTGCTGGCCATTGCGACCGTGGCGCTGGCGGTCTCCGTGCTGCAGCAGGAAAAGCAGCTCAGCTACCAGGCCTACGAGCATTCCTTCTACAAAACGCGCGAGCAGATTGCCGCCACACTTCGCCACCCGACCGGCCAGCTCGCCCTGCTGAATCCCGCCGCAGGCCGAAATCCCGGACTGCACCCGGTGCTGCTGCCTTACGCCGCGCTGGATTTCGACGACCAGGCCAAGGTGCAGCAAGCCATCGCCATGGCCGGCTGCGCAGCCCAATACGCAGACAAGGGAACGCTGTGCGTTGGTATCGGCAGCAACCCATGGGCGGGCGGTTTTATCTACGTAGCGGGAACTTTCAACAGCCCGCAGCTGGCAGCGCACCCGATGCGCGAGGAGTCGATCGACCAGTCGCATCGCGTCGATGTCAAAGTGAGCCTGCGCGGCCAGGAATATCACTGGATCGCCCCGTTCGAGCAAACCGGCGATCCGGCCAATGGCGGCATACGCGGCCGCCTGACCGGCTATACCGCCGCCGATGCCGGCCAGCCGCACGCGCGCCCGGTCAGGGATTTCCGAGGCTGGATCTGGCAAAGCCCGTCGTGCACTCCGATTGGCGCGCCCGATTGTGCACACAGTTCCTTTTTCTCGGTGCGGCTGCCGGTGGGCGTGCTGCAGGACGCGCTGTTCGCGAGAAACCGGCCGGCCTGGCCGCCGGAAGACCTGGCAAACATCGAGGTCAGCGTCGCCGTGCTGCCTCCAGGCGATGGCCCCCCGCTGTTCGACACGGCGCGCGACCAGGCCACACCTTTGTTCTCGCTGCACGACCTTGAATCGCTCCTCCTTCCAGGCGAAACCCTGCGCATCCGCACCGCCCAGGGCAAGGAAGTGTTGTCGCTGTCGACTGCCAGCAGCAACAGCGACCAAAGCTGGCACGCCCTGCTCACCCTTGTGCGCCACCTTCCGGTCGACACTACCGTCAAGGCCCTGCAAACCCGTACCAGCGTGCCCACCCCGCTCGGCAATTTCGAGATCGAGTTGAGCGGCGATGCGCGCAGCGTCAGCGATACGCTGAGCGTCGTTGCGACCCGCGTGTCCTGGTTTGTCGGAGCTATCCTGGGCGCACTGCTGGTGGCATGGCTGATAGTGGAAGTTGGCATCATCCGCCCGATCAGCATCCTGACCAAACGCGCCGACAAGGTTGCCCGCTCCGTCAAGACGGCGGGCGCACTCGACGAGTTCGACCTCTCCGACCTGCGCGGACGCGACGAACTTGGTGTGCTGGCCAACTGCCTGCACGACCTGCTGCGCCGCGTGCGCGAAGATGTGGAGAAAGAAGCGATCCGCGCCGAGCAGGAGCGCGATATGTGGCACGCAGTCGGCCATGAAATCATGTCGCCGCTGCAATCGCTGATGGCGCTGCATGGACAAGAACATGACCCTAGCGGGCGCTATATCCACCGCATGCAGCAAGCGGTGCGCGTGCTGTATGGACAGGCATCGCCCAGCGAGGCCTTCCAGTCCACCACCCTGCAAATGGAAACCGTGGACCTGGATGCCTTCCTGGGCGACGTCGCGGCCAACGCACCCTGTGTCGGTATTGCCGATGTACGCTATAAAGGCGGAACGCCGATGCTGGTTCGCGCTGATCCCTATTCGCTGGAAGACGTGGTGACCCACATCCTGAACAACGCCAACCGCCACCGCACACCCGGAACGCCCATCACGATGACCCTCACGACGGACGGGCGCACCGCGAGCCTCGCCATCCGCAACGAGGGTGATGCGATTGCACCAGAGCTGATCGACAAGGTGTTCGAATACGGCGTATCCGGCCAGGAGGAAGGCGCAAACCGCGGCCAGGGCCTGTTCGTCGTCAAGACCTATATGGCCAAGATGGGCGGCACCGTCGCCGCGCGCAATGTGGCGGGCGGCGTCGAGTTCACGCTCACGCTACATGCGGGAGCTTGACACTGCGTCCAGCAAAGATCGCCTGACGGTGTGCGCCTTGCCGGTGAGTGGCAGGCTCTCAAGGTCCGCCAGCGCCGCTGCCTGCGGGCGCAGCCTGTGTTGCAGCGCCAGCTCCTGCATCAATTGCAATAGTTTCGCCATATCGCGCGGCACACCGCCTGCCGGCACGGCACACAGACGCCCGAGCAGGGCCAATACCACGGGCGGCATGCCGGGATCTGCCGCCGCCGACATCGCGAGGCTGGCGGCAAGCCGCGCCGCCATGAAGTATTCCAGCGGAATCAGGTCAAGCAGGGCCTGCCCTAGCGCGTCCACGTCCAGGCGACCGTCCAGGCTGGCCGCAACGAATGCGTCCACGGCACGCGCGAGGCGGCCGGGGTCCTTGCCCATCAGGGCCAGTGCCAGTGTCTTTGTCGCGGCTGGCGTCATTTCCGTAGTCGGCTCGCCAAGCAGTCGTATCCAGGCACCATGGTGCCATTGCACATCGGCATATTGCAGGTTATGCGCCAATCCGGGCAGGGCATCCGCGTAGACAGCTTCGTGACTGGAGGGGAAGAGAGAAGCGCCGAAAAGGATCAGCGCCTCCGAATCATTCCAGAAGCCCTGGTAGCGGTAGGGTGCGAGAAGAATGCTGTCCACCGGGGGCTGCGGCGCCGCCACGCTGGCGCGAGGCTGGACATATTCACCGTGCTCCCATTTCACCAGCTCGTTGTACAGTTCGACTTGCGCCGCCACGGCCCCGTCCGGGCGTCCCGCGCCGAAGGCCAGCAAGGCAATCGGGTCATCCGATCCGGGGTGCCGGATTCGGGAAGCCGCGAGACACAGCGCTTCATCCGGCTGCACCGGCCAGTCGCCTCCCAGCGCATAGCACAAGGCCTGGTTGAACGGGGTCGCAGGCAACTCTTGCGCGAGGGCCGGAATTGCAGTGCCTGCCGATGGCGCGAGGCGCAGCAATGCACGCACCTGCACACGCAGGGGCAACTGCGCTACCCCGTCCCCCAGCTCTTTCGCACGCTGCACCAGCACCACCGGGTCAATGAAGCCGCCGCGGTGCGTCGCGAGGTCAAACGTGCTCGCATCGTCGAAACGCTCCACCAGCACACCCAGGGCACCGGACCGGCTATGCGTACAGTCCAGCTGCTCGTCCGCAACAAGGCGCAGCAGCATGCGTGCGAACTCGCCCGAGACGCACGACTTCATTTCGTACGCATCCATCTTCACTTTGCGCGCGCGTTTCAGTACCGGTGCGAAGCGCGCGCGGTCGTCATCCGAGAACGGCAGCGCGGCCAACAATGCAGCAAAAGCTCCCTCGAACAGGTCAAGGTCGCTCTCGTCTTCAATCAGGCGCGCGCACATCGCTACCAGGTCATCCAGGGAGTCTGGAACCTGCAGCGCGCGGGATGGGTGCAGCGGCGACATCGGGCCGGCGCGCGGGGGCAGGACGATTTCCTGCCACCCACTCGCGGAGGACGCGGGATCGCTGGCCAGCAGTGCATCCAGCTTAGGCTTGACGCTCGCCGCCACGAAAGGCGCCATGCTTTGCAGAGCTTCACGGCCTTCGGCATCCATGCCCCATTTCGCAATACGTTCCGCGATGGCTTGCTGCACGTCGGGGTCAGTATGTTGCAACCCGCCGATGGCCACCAGCGCTGCAGCGTTTGCGCTTGTGGGATCGCGCTTGACCACAGCATCGAGCATTTTGAGCGCCGCAGTGATCTGGGCCTTCACGGCGGAGAGCAGCACGGCGGGCAGCGCGTCCAGCAGTTCCCTTTGCGCCAGCTGCTTCTTGTCGAACAGTTTGGCACAAGCTTTCAGCGCCAGGGTGACCGTCGGTGGAATTCGGCTTTGCAGCATGCCCAGGTAGCGCGCTGCATTTGGCGTCATTTCCTCCAGCGTCGGCGCGAGCTGGTCGTGGAAGCGCGAGAACCAGCCAGAACGGAACTGCGGCCAGTCCCGTTCCAGAGTGCCAAGGCAGCAGTCCAGCAGTTCGGCACGGGAATACCATCCATCTTCGCAAAGCCGCTCCAGCTGCCATGCCCATGTCCGTTCGCTTTTACAGTACTTGTCGATGCCCGCCAGGTTATCTTCGCTATTGCCTTCGACTTCAAATATCTTCAGCAGGACAGGCTGTAAAGTGTCGCGGTTTTCGACCAGGTACTCGCGCGTGTAATGGTTCCAGCGCGGCATTGCGATCAGGCGCGTCACACCCTCTTCATCAAGCTCATACGGCGACAGTCCTTCAGCGGCGAGCTGCAACGCCGCTGCAATGTGCCCCTTCGCAGCAAATGCACGGGCAAGGTCGCCGGTTCCTTCCGGCCGTATGCGTTCCACGACCTCCACCGTACGCTTTGCGGGCAGGCGGAAGCGGGAAGCTTCATCTGTAGGCATGCAGGCCAGACCTGCAACAGCGATGGCATCGCGCTGCCCGTCCGTGGCAAGCATGCCCCAACTGGAGTGGACTACTTCGCGATTCCACCACCAGTAACGCATCGCGTCGGTCACCACCCCAAGTCGCTCTGCCAGCGCGGAACGCTCCGCAGCGGGCTTACGCTCGAGGAATGCCAGCACTGCATCACCGTCGCCAGCGTAAATCAAGGTTTCCAGTTCATTTGTGGGCAGGAAGCTCATCGTATCGCCTCCACCGCCAGTACGTGTTTGCATGGCCCTCGCCCGCCCTGATACTTGGCGAACCATGGACAGGTACACTGCATTTCCTGCGCAACTTCACGCACGCGGTGTTCTCCCACCTGCGCCTCGACCGGATCGTTCCTGATGATTATCACTGCCTGTTGCTCCAACAATTCGCGGGCCGCCGAAAGGCGGGGGTTCAAATCGTCCACCAATGCCAGGTCAAATGGCAGCACCCGGTGGAAATAGCTGTTTGCCGCCACGTCATATCCGACCAACCCCGTCGCGCCGAGCACGCGCAGCGCATCGGAAACTTCGTTCGCGGGCAATGCCAGCGATGCCGCGATCGCCGCAGGATCAAGAGCGGCCTGCCAATTGAGGTGGGCACGTACAGGCGATAAAGCCGTCGAGCCGGAAGCGCGCAACAAGGCGCGCAGGGATTGGCCCTCGCCCGAAAATCCGCGCCAGGTTTCCGCGCTCAGCGCCAACGTTAGCCGGGCATGGCCAAAATCAAGGACCCATGCGCTGGACTGCTGTGCCTCGTCCGCATACAGCGCGACGGACTTCGCCTTTGGCGCCAACGTCTCAAGTACACGCAACCGAGAGCTATCCGTCATGCGCACGCCTTCGGCAGATGGCTGCGCCGTCACGCGCAGGCCCATTGGACCGGCAACAATCCACAAGGGAGTGCGGCCATTTGCATTGCGCGGCAAGGCACGCAGGAAGCGGAGCGCTTCCATGCCGTTCATCGTGTGCCGCAAGCGCATGCCTGCCTGGTAGGACTGTACTTCCAGCATGCCGCGCAGCCAGCGCAGCGGCAGCTCTACTTTGGTCTCCGTGACGGTGTTGATGGTCACACCTTCGGCGCCCACCGAAAGATCCATTCCTTCGCTGTCGCGCACACGCGCCAGCGCAGCGCGCATCGGCGCGTTGAAGTCCACATTGGTGGTGCCTTTGCCGAGGATGTCTCCGTCATAGGCGCCTGGCAAGAAGTCGGCACGGATATAAGTACTGCAGCATCCGGAAAAGCCTTCAAATCGGAGCGCCCCCTCGCCGCATGTGACAACCGGGTCAGCCAGGCGCAACACCTTCGCCAGCGAATTCGCAGGCAAGAAGAAGCGTGAACCGACGATCAGGTGCACCGCAGTCAGCAGTTCAGAGGCCAGGCGCGGTTGCAGCAAGCGGCCTTCGAAGAAATGCGGCCTTTCGTTGGCATTCGAAGTCGCAAGGGTGAGATGGGGACGGCCCGCATCCGACAATCCGGACGCAAACGCGTAGTGATAGGCATGGGCTAAAGTCGGCATGCCAGAAATATAAAGGAAAAAGTCCCGCTGATATATGCCGGGTGTGCTTTTTGCTCGTTCAAACCCGGTAAACCTGGGTCTGACCCAAGGGTCAGACCCTGTCTGTTCGACTGTTCGGGGTTGGGTTCGAAGCCTTTGACGTTCGGCGAAGATCAACAGCGCACACCCAACACCGCCAGACCGCGCGCAGGTTTACCGGGTTTAGAAAAGCAAAAAGCCCGCTGGCACATGCCTAGCGGGCTTTTCTAATAAGAGCCTGACGATAACCTACTTTCACACTGGTTGCAGCACTATCATCGGCGCAGAGTCGTTTCACGGTCCTGTTCGGGATGGGAAGGGGTGGGACCGACTTGCTATGGTCATCAGGCATGACTTGTCAACAATCCGGGAAGAAGTAAAGGTGGGGTAGTGTTCTCAAACACGGTAAGTGCTACATAACCGTCAAGGTTATAGGGACAAGCCGTACGGGCAATTAGTATCAGTTAGCTTAATGCATTACTGCACTTCCACACCTGACCTATCA